>DASXRH010000749.1:0-2651 GCA_036506715.1 Acidimicrobiales bacterium | reverse complement strand
CCTGCAGGCGCTGCTGTCCGAGATCTCCGGGCTCAAGAAGCCCCGGGGCTTCATCAACCGGTACGGGCGGCGCCTGCTCGGCATGCAGCCGAAGCCACCCCCGAAGTACCGGATCCTGGTCATGATGGCGACGAACATGCCCGACTCGCTCGACCCGGCGATGCTGCGCCCCGGCCGGATCGACCGCATCTACAAGGTCGGGTACCCGTCGAAGGACGGCCGGGTGCGCACCTACCAGGGCTACTTCGACAAGGTGTCCAACGATCTCACGCCCGAGCAGATCGACAAGCTCGCCGTGATCACCCGGTACGCCACCGGGGCGACGATGAAGGACCTGGTGAACGAGGCGCTGATCTACGCGATCCGCGACGGCCGGGACACGATCACCTGGGCCGACGTGATGGCGGCCAAGCACCTCAAGGACCTGGGGCCACCCGAGGACGTCGAGTACATCGAGCGCGAGCGCCACGCGGTCGCGGTCCACGAGGCGTGCCATGCACTGGCCGCCTACCGGGTGTCCTGGAACTTCAACATCGACCTGGCCACCATCGAGAAGGGCGGCGACTACCTGGGCATGGTGCGCAGCGTGCCGCCCGAGGACCAGTTCAGCGAGTGGAAGAGCGACCTCGAGGCCGCCATCATGGTGTCGCTCGCCTCGCTGGCCGGCGAGCGGCTGTTCTTCGACGGCAACAACACCTCGGGGGTGAGCGGCGACCTCGCGAGCGCCACCACGCTCGCGATGTACATGGAGGCCTACTTCGGCATGGGCGAGACGGTCACGTCGCACGGCGTGACCCGCAAGGCCGGTGTGGGCGGTGTCGGCCGCCGTCCCGGCGATGGCGAGGAGAACAGCGAGCGCGAGATCCTGAAGAGCACGCTCGGCGAGCGCATCGAGGACAACCTGGGCCGGCTGCTCGACGCGGCCAAGGAGCTGCTGGTCGACAACCGGGCCGAGGTCCTGCGGATCGCCCACGCGCTCGAGGTCCACCGGACGATTTCGGGCGACGACGTCGCCGCCATCATCGACGGGCGGCCCGGCCCGATGATCGACGGCCGTGCCTACCTCGACCCGCGGTTCGTCGAGGCGATGGAGGAGTTCCACGCCGCGGCCGTGACCGCTCAGCAGGGGCACGACCGGGTGGCCGTCCCCCTGCCCGAGGTCGCCAGCCTGCCCGCGGGCTGGACGGAGGCCGCAGCCACCGAGGCGGGGCCCGCGCCCGCCAGCGTGCTGGTCGCCGACCCGCCGGCCGCCGGAGGCCACGGCAACGGCGACCACGGCAACGGCGACCACGGCAACGGTGAGAGCAGCGGCAACGGTCGCACGACCACCGGCGGCAACGGCTCGCCGGGCACCGGCACGACGACGCAGCCGCCTTACGGGCCGCCCCCGCCGCCACCACCCGCCGACCCCGTCTGACCGGCGCCGACCCGCCCGCCGCCGGTCGGGGCTCAGGCCTCGACGGTGCGGTGGGTGGCGGGGTCGGCGTCGGGGCCCACGTGGACACGGATCGTGCCGCCGTGCACGGCCGCCGTGCGGGCCAGCACATCGGGCCCCAGCTCGAACGTCACGTTGCTGACCGTGCCCGGCGCCACCGTGACCCGGCGGAAGGCCCGCAGGGTGCGCAGCGGCCGGGCGTCCGAGCCCAACGGCTCGTCCAGGTACAGCTGCACCACCTCGTCGCCCGGCACCGTGCCCGTGTTGACCACCGGCACCGTCACCCGCGCCGACCCGTCCCAGCCGGCCTTCGCCACCACCCGGCCGTACTCGAACGTGGTGTACGACAGCCCGAACCCGAACGGGTAGGCCGGCGACCGCCCGCTGGCCTCCATGAGGCGGTAGCCGTGCAGTGGCCCGTAGCGCACCTCGCGGGCGTCGGGGTCGAACGGGGGCAGCTGCTCGGCGCCCCGGGGCCAGGTGCAGGGCAGCCGCCCGCTGGGGTTGACCTCGCCGAACAGCAGGCGGGCCAGGGCGTGACCGCCCTCCATGCCCGGGTACCAGGCCATGATCACGGCGCCCGCCTGCTCGCGCCACGATTCGGCCACGATGGCGCTGCCCCCGATGAGCACCACCACGGTGCGGGGGTTGGCGGCCGCCACCGTGCGGACCAGCGCCTCGTCCTCGGGCTGCAGCGTGAGTGAGCGGCGGTCGCCGCCGCGGCGCGGCACCTTCTCGCCCTCGTCGCGGGCGGTGTAGCCCACCACCACGACGGCTGCGTCGGCGGCGCCGGCGGCCAGGTGGGCGGCGTCGTGGTCGCCGCCGGGCACGTGGGCGAGGTTGATGACGAAGCGGTCGGCCGCGGCCCGCAGCCCGTCGAGCACGGTGACCACCGCCGGCGCCCGCACGTTGCTCGACCCCTGGTCGCCGGTGACCGGCATGGCGGCCAGCCGGCCCACCACGGCCAGCGACCGGACGTCGTCGGGGTCGAGGGGCAGGACCGGCTGGCCGGCCGACGGCCCGGTGCGCAGGATCTCGTTGCGGAGCAGCACCATCGACCGCTCGGCCACCTCCCGGGCCAGTGCCCGGTGGGCGTCGCCCGCCACCGCCGCCTGCGTGTAGCGCCCGGGCTCGCCGCCCCGGCCGGCCCGGTCGGCGAAACGCACCTGCTGGCGCAGCAGGCGCATCGCGGCGTCGTCGACACGCTCGGCCGCCA
>DASXRH010000748.1:0-7028 GCA_036506715.1 Acidimicrobiales bacterium | reverse complement strand
GCATGACGTCCATGCTCGCCGGCACTGCGTCCGCATCGGCCGGCGCCACCCGGGCCGAGGTGGCGGCGCCGGCACGCATTGTGGTCCCGGTGGACGGCTCACCGTTCGCCGAGCGCGCCCTCCCGGTGGCCGCCTGGGTGGCACGGGCGACCGGCGCGCCGCTGCACCTGATCGAGGTCGTCGCAGGTGCCGACGGGTCCGCGACGGCGATCACCTACCTGCACGACCTCGCCCGACGGCACGGCGCGCCGACATGGGAGGTGGCCACGGACGACGACCCGGCGGCCGCGATCGCCGCAGCCGCGTGCGCCGCGGGACGCGGGCTGGTGTGCCTCTCGACCCGCGGGCGGGACCGCAGCGCGGCCGTGCTCGGCTCGGTCGCCGCGGCCGTGCTCGACAGCACCACCGCCCCAGCGTTCCCCGTCGGGCCCGAGGCCCGGCCCCCGTGCGCCGACGACGCGCCGGTCGTGGTCGCCGTCGAGGGCGCGGCGGACGACGGTGGGCTCGTCGACGTCGCGGCCCGGTGGGCGACGCTGCTCGACCGGCGCTTGGTGATCGCCACCGTCGCCGGGCCTGTGTCGAGCGGGTTGCGGGAAGGTCGTTCGCCGCGGCGGGCTCGCGGGCCGGCGGACGCGGAGACCCACCTCGCCGGCCTCGCCGCCCGGGTGGCGGGTGCGGTGGAGACCCACGTCGTCCACGACCCGATCAGCGTGCGGGGCGGGCTCATCCGCTTCGTCGACCGGACGGCGGGGCTGCTCGTGATGGGGTGGCACCGCCGGTCACGTCCGTTGCGCGCGCTGCTCGGGAGCCACACCGCCCGCGTCGTTCACGACGTCGAGGTGCCGACGCTGGTGGTTCCGCTCGACGCCCCGCTCTGACGGCGGAGCCGGTCCGGTGGACCACGTCATCGCCCCGCTCGACCGTGCCGTCCCCGGGTCGTCACCGAGCTCGCCGTGGACCACCGCCGCGCTGGCGATCGATCGGGAGGCTGCCGTCCCGGCGCACCCGCACATCACGCTCGCGTCCTTCGCGGACCTCACCGCCGCCGACGCCACCATCGCGCTGGCACCCGCCGTCGCTGCGACAGCACTATTCGTCGTGCGCGCCCACGGCTACGGCATGTTCGCCGGCGACGACGACGTCGATCTGTCGCTCCACGTGATGGTGTACGCACCCGAGCGCTCGACCGGCTCCCCCACGCCGTGTGCGCCGCGCTCGCCGGGGCCGGCGCCGGGAGCCGTCCCCGCCGCGGCGACGTCTGACGCGTTCGCCGCCGCGGACCGGAGGATCAGGCGTGATCGTCGGATCACCGTCGTCGGGAGGGTCCGGCGGGACCTTCGACCCTGTCGTGCCGGCCGCGCCGGGCCCACGATGGCGCCGTAGGAGATTTGAGAGGTCCGTCATGGCATTGCCCCTGGTCCCGCCCGCCGCCGTGGCGGAGACCCACTCGGCGGTCGTCTTCTTCGTCGGCGACCGGGCGTACAAGCTGAAGAAGCCGGTCGATCTGGGCTTCCTCGACTTCCGGGAGCGGTCGACGCGGGCCGCGGTGTGCCGGCGGGAGGTCGAGCTGAACCGCCGGCTCGCCCCCGACGTGTACCTGGGCGTCGCCGACGTGCTCGGGCCCGACCACCAGGTCTGCGACCACCTGGTCGTCATGCGGCGCATGCCCGACGACCGCCGCCTCTCGACGCTCGTCGCCGGCGGGGCGGACGTCACGGATGGCCTCCGACAGCTGGCGCGCCTCGTGGCGACCTTCCACGCCCGGGCGGCCAGGAGCTCCGACGCCGACCGCGCCGCCGGCCGGGATGCCCTGGCCGGCCGGTGGGCGGCCAACACCGCCGGACTCCTCGCCCACGGCCAGGACGTCGTCGAGCTCGAGGAGGTGCTGGAGGTCGACGCGCTGGCGGCGCGCTACCTGGCGGGCCGGGGCCCGCTGTTCGAGCAGCGACGGCGCGCCGGCCGGGCGCTCGACGGCCACGGTGACCTGCTGGCCGACGACATCTTCCTGCTGGAGGACGGCCCCCGGGTCCTCGACTGCATCGAGTTCGACGACGGCCTGCGGCTCGGCGACGCGCTGGCCGACGTGGCGTTCCTGGCCATGGACCTGGAGCGCCTCGGCCGCAGCGACCTGGCGGCCCGGTTCCTCGCCGACTATCGCGAGGACTCCGACGACACCTGGCCGCCGTCGCTGGCCCACCACCACGTGGCCTACCGTGCCCAGGTACGGGCCAAGGTGGGCGCCATCCGGGCCGAGCAAGGCATCGAAGCCGCCGCCGCGGAGGCCCGGGCGATGCTGGGGCTGGCGCGCCGCCACCTGGACGCCGGCACCGTGCGGCTCGTGCTCGTCGGTGGTCTGCCCGGCACCGGGAAGACGACGCTGGCCACCGGCCTCGGGGACGCCCTCGACGCCGTGGTGGCCCGCAGCGACGAGCTCCGCAAGGAGCAGGCCGGCCTCCCGCTCGACCAACCGGCCCCCGCCGCCTTCGGCGAGGGGCTCTACACCGCCGAGGCCACCTCGGCCACCTACGCCGAGCTGCTGCGCCGGGCGCGGATCGCCCTCGGGATGGGCGAATCGGTGGTCCTGGACGCCTCGTGGACGACCGCACGCTGGCGGGCCAAGGCGCGTGCGGTCGCCGCCGCGACCCACGCCGACCTCCTCGAGCTGCAGTGCCGCGCCCCGCCGGTCCTGGCGGCCCGGCGCATCCGCCACCGCTTGGCGACCGGGCACGACGCGTCGGATGCCACCCCCGACATCGCCGCCCGTTTGGCCGCGACCCAGGACCCATGGCCGGAGGCGGTCGAGGTCGACACCAGCGCGGGACCGGCGGAGGCCCTCGTCAAAGCCCTCGCCGTCATCGGGCCGGCAGGGGCTCCCCGCCCCGTGTCCTGACGCCCAGCTGCGCCAGCGACCGTTCGACGGACTGTCTCATCCGCGTGGCGAGGTCGCCGCCGACACGTCGCGCCGCCGACCTGACGAGGGTCCGGATCGGGTCGCCGGAGTCGGGACCTTTGGCACTGCCCACCCGGCCGACAGTGACCCGATGATCGACCGTGGCGGCCGGTCCGGAGACGCGCCGTGACCGGTCCGGCGAGATCGGCGGTCGTCATGCTCATGGGTGACGGACCCGCATGCTCGTGGTCGGGTCAGCCGACCACTGACGTCCGGCGGGCAGCCTCGGGACCATCGGCCCTGGCAGCGGGCGGGCCACGTGGCGCGCGATGGGCCCATGACGAAGCTTCCCTCGATCCCTGTGGCTCCCCGGGTGGACGACCGTGGGTTGCGGCCTGCGGTGACGATCGCCCCGAGCTCTCCCCTCCACCAGGCCGCCCGGATCATGCGGGCTCACGACATTTCCGCGCTCGTCGTCGGCCGACCCGGCGAGCTCGTCTCCATCGTGACCGAGCGCGACCTGACCCAGGCCCAGGCCGACGGCCTCGCGCCGGGCACCGCCGTCTCGGCCGTCGCCTCATCAGACCCGCTCACCGTCTTGCCGGACGCGACCGTCCTCGACGCCGCGATGCTGATGCTCCGTCACGGCGTGCGCCACCTGATCGTGGCCCACGGTCGGCGTGCGATCGGTGTCCTGTCGATGCGGGACGTGCTCGAGGCGCTGGTCGCCGCCGTCACGCCGGACACGATCCTCGTGATGCTCGAGCAAGTGCGCATCGATCCGCCCGAGCTCTGGCTCGGGTGAGCCCCGCTGTCATGGCGTCCAGCGTCACCTGGCCGCCCGGCATCAGCCGTCGTGTGGCCACTCGGCGGACACTTTGGACGATGCCACCGCTGACAGCGTCGTGGGCGACCGCCCTCCGCGGTCACGCCTCGGAGCGGACCGAGACCTGCACCGGGCCCTAGGTGCGATCGGCGCCTCTCACGGCGTCGAGCAGCCGGCGCCGACGAGGACGCGCGGGCCGTCGACGGCGCGGCGGCGCCGGGCTGGCGCTCGCGGCAGCGGCTGCTGATGGAGGCGACCGACGAGCTGCACGACCGCCGGGTGGTCAGCGACCGCACCTGGGTGGCGCTGGCGGCCGAGCTCACCGATCGCCAGCTCATCGAGCGGTGTCAGCTGGTCGGGCACTGCGAGATGCTCGCCATGGCCCTCAACACCCCCGGTGTCGAGCCCGAGCCCACCGCGCTGGCGAAGCTCGACGGTCAGGTCGCGAAGGCGGCGGACCGCCTGCGGGACGGCCTCCTCTCCGCAGCGGTGGGTGACGCCGGCCGCCCGTCACCCACGCATCAGCGCGGCGCCGGCGACGAGTCCGGCCCCGGCCGAGACGAGGAGGACCGTCCGGCCGTCCAGCCGACCGGCGGCGGCGAGCGCGACGGCCAGTCCCGCCGTGTGGACGGGGGGCCCACCGACAGGCCCGCCGAGGCGGGCGGGCGGGAGGCCGAGCCGTGTGGCCATTGCCTGGCGGAAGCCGGTGACGAGAGGGTTGGCGACGACGAGGTCGATGTCGGCAGGGGTCAGCCCGTGGTCGGCGAGGAGCTTGTCGGCCACCTCGCCCGCCCAGGTCCCGGCGGAGCGGGCAAAGTCGGGGGACTCGGTGATCGTCAGCCTGTTGCGCCCGCCGACGGGGCCGAGGGTGGCGCGGAAGCCGTCGCCGGCACCGCCTTCGGGCGGGGTGGCGAACCGGAACCCCAGGAGCCCGTCCTCGCCGGGACGCCAGCCGCACGCGATGGCCGCCCCGGCTGCCGGGAACGGGAACCCGGGCGCCAGGCGACGCCCGGGGGTGGCGTCGCTGGCGACGACGAGGGCGTGGCGGATGGTGCCTGCGCGCAGGAAGCCGTCCACGACCTGGAGCCCGGTGAGCATGCCGCACGCCCCGTTGGCCACGTCGAACGAGAACGTGCCGTGGCCACCGGGGTGGGGATCCTCGGGGTTGGCGCCGATGTCTTCTTGGATCAGGGCCGCGAGAGCGGGTTCGCCGAGGTTGCGGTCGTGGTAGAGACCGGCGTTGACGAGCAGGTCGACGCCCGAGGCCGCCAGCCCGGCGCGGTCGAGGGCGCGGCGGGCGGCCGCGTCGGCGAGCGCGTGGGCGGAACGCCGGCGCCTGTGACGGCCGGCCACGACGGCCACCGACTCAATCACTGTTGCCACGGCACGCCTCCAGTTCCTCGTCGACGGTGAACATCACCACGCCGATCTCCAGCCCCGATGCCAGGGCGACCAGGGCGACCTGGTCGCCGGGGCGCAGGTGTCCCGCGTCGAGCTCCTCCACGAGCGCCACGACGTGGGTCGTGGACGCCGTGTTGCCGTAGCGGTCGACGGTGACGACCGCTGGGTTGCGGGGCGCCGCGCCCAGCGCCTCGGTGACCACGCGCATGCCCGTGCGGATCGCGCGGGCTGAGGTCTGGTGCGGGATCACGTGGTCGATCTCGTCGATGCGCAGCCCCGCGGCGTCGAGCACCTCGTTCAGCAGCACCGGCGTGTCGGCGATCGCCACCCGGTGGATCGCCCGGGCCTTGGTGAACATCCGCGCCCCGGCCTCGTGGCGCGCGGGGTAGGCGAGGCATAGGCGGCTGTGGTCGGCCACGGTCGTGAACCCCGCGACGCCGATGCCCGGCTCACCGTGCTCGGCGCCTTCGATCAACACGGCCCCGCCGGCGTCGCCGAGCGTGAGCGACGCGAGCTCGCGGCTCACGATCGAGCGCACGTGCCGTGCCGCGTTCGTGCCGAGCTGGGAGATGTACTCGCCGCTCACCACCAGGGCGCGCCGGCTGGCGCCGCGCCGCACCCAGTTGTTGGCGACCAGCACGCCGGTGAGCGTGCCGGCGCACGCGTTTGACAGGTCGAACGTGGTGGCGTTGGCGGCGCCGATGGCCCGCGCCACCGCCTGGCTCGCGGTCGGCTCGAGCCACTGCACGAGACCGTCGCGGTACTTGGTGATACTGCAGCTCACGACCAGGTCGATGTCCTCGGCGCGCCGACCCGAGCGGGCGAGGCAGTCCCGGGCGGCGCCGACGGCCAGGGTCAGCGAGTCTTCGTCGCCCACCGACACCCGTCGCTCGTGGATGCCCGTCAGCCGTTCGAGGTCGATGTGGGTGTGGTGGCGGGTCGTGCCCATCAGCGCCTCGGTGGACAGGTGCGTGACCGGCAGCCTGCGCCCTACGCCGGCGATCCGAGCGACATAGGGTGCGACATCGCTGTCGGGCGCACGCTCCGTGAGCATCCACGACGTCGCCGCGGTGGCCTCGGGGTCGCCGTTGCTGGCGGCAGTCACTCTGTGGTGTCGACGCAGTTTCACCATGCATCCAGCTTCGTCGCGAAGCGGCACCGGGGCGAGTGCCGAAGTGCACGCCCTGCGGGTGACCATCGATCCACCACGTGGGGACCTTCGGCCCTTGGGATGGGGCGGCGCCCGTGGCCCGGTCGGCCCCTGGGCCGGCGGCTGAGTGGGCCTCCGTGCCTTGGCCACTCGGCGCGTAGCGCCGCGCCGAGATACGCGCGCGACGCGATGAAGGTCCTCATGACCGGGTGACCTTCGCCTCTGGGCGGATCGGGATGGTGTGGGATGGTCGGGGCAACGACAGAGGAGGTGGGGTCCATGCGGGTCAGCGAGCTCATGCACACGCCGGCGGTCAACTGCCGTCCGGGTGCCACCATCGCCGAGGTGGCCCGGCTGATGCGCGACCGCAACGTGGGCAGCGTGATCGTGGTCGACGACATCGGGTACCTGGCCGGCATCGTCACCGACAGGGACGTGGCCGTACGCGGCGTCGGCGAGGGGCGGTCGGGCGACCTGGCAGTCGAGCACATCATGAGTCGCAACGTGGCCACGGTCCTGCTGCACGCCGACGTGGCCGACGCGGCCGGGATCATGGCCAAGCGCAGCGTGCGCCGCCTGCCCGTCGTCGACGACGACGACACGCCGCACGGCCTCGTGGCTCTCGACGATCTCGTCCGCCACCTGGGTCGGGAGGCCGACGCCGTCGCCGACACCGTCGTGCTGCAGGCGACCGATCTCCCGGGCCAGCCCTGAGCCGTGGCCGTTGGGTGGTTGGCCCGCGGCATGCCCGACGTGCCGGC
>DASXRH010000747.1:0-2262 GCA_036506715.1 Acidimicrobiales bacterium | reverse complement strand
GCAGGTGTCACGGATTCGTGCATCCGCTCACATGGCCAATCAGTGCACGGTCATCCCGCCGTCGACCACCAGCACCTGGCCTGTCATGAAGCTCGACGCGTCGCTTGCCAGGAAGAGTGCCGGCGGCACCATCTCGTCGGGCGCGGCCATGCGGGGGATCAGCTGGGCGGTCACCATCCCCTGCTGCACGGGCTCGGGGTTGTTGCGCACCATGTCGGTGTCGACCGTGCCCGGCGCCAGGGCGTTGACCCGGATGCCGTCGGCCGCGAACTCCGCCGCCATCGTGCGGGTCATCTGGAGGAGCGCCGCCTTGGCCGCCACGTACATCGACACGAACGTGCCGTGGGTGAACGCCCCGGCGCTGATCACGTTGACCACCGCCGCGTGCCCGCTGGCCCGGAGGTGGGGCAGCGCCTCCTGCACCAGGAACACCGGGCCCCGCAGGTTGGCGTCGAACGACTTTGCCCACGCCTCGGCCGTGATCGAGCCGAGCGGCAGGGCCAGCGCGTTGGCCGCGTTGTTCACCACCACGTCGACGCCGCCGAACGCCGCGACCGTCGTCTCGACCAGCGCCGCCAGGCCGTCCAGGTCGCCGACGTGGGTCGGCACGGCCAGCGCCGTCCCGCCGGCGGCGGCGATCTCGGTCGCCACCGCCTCGCAGGCGTCGGCCTTGCGGCTGGCCACCACGACCTTGGCCCCCATGGCGGCCAGGCCGTTGGCGACCGCCCGGCCGATCCCCCGGCTGCCGCCGGTCACGATGGCCACCCGGTGGGCCATGTCGAACCGGCCGAGGAGCTCGAGGCGGTCCATCGGGCGGTCAGGTCGCCACGGGGTGGTCGGCGAGGATGGCGTCGACCTCGTCGAGGTCGTCGTCGGTGAGCTCCCAGGCGATGGCGGCCACGTTGGCCCGGACCTGGTCGGGCGAGGTGGCCCCGGCGATCACGGGACCCATGGCCGGCTGGGCCGCCAGCCAGGCGAAGGCCAGGTCGAGGATGGAGTGGCCGTGGTCGCGGGCCCAGGCGGCGAGCGCGTCGACTAGGTCGAAGTTGTGGTCGGTCATCACCCGGTCGAGCCGCTCGCGGGGCATGCGCGCCAGGCGGGTGCCGTCGGGCGGCGGTTCGCCGCGGTGGTACTTGCCGGTGAGCAGGCCATTGGCCAGCGGGAAGTAGGGCAGCACCACCAGCCCGTGGCGCTCGCAGGCGGGGACCACCCGGCGCAGCGGCGACCGCTCCAGCAGGTTGAACTGGTTCTGGGCGGTGACGAACCGGGCCAGGTGGTGGCTCTCCGAGACCTCGGCGGCCTCGTCGATCATCCGCCCCGAGAAGTTGCTGTTGCCGATCTCGCGGACCTTGCCCTGCCGGACCAGGGCGTCGAGCGCCTCGAGCGTCTCCTGGATCGGCACTGTCTCGTCGGGGACGTGCTGCTGGTACAGGTCGATCCGCTCGGTGCCCAGCCGGCGGAGGCTGCCCTCGACGGCCTCGGCCACCCAGCGGGCGCCGGCCCCGCCCTGGCCCTCGCCGCCGAGGGGCGCGGCGAACTTGGTGGCCACGACCACCTCGTCGCGCCGGCCGGCGAGCGCCTTGCCCAGGATCTCCTCGGACCGGGTGCCGCCGTAGACGTCCGCGGTGTCGAAGAAGGTGATGCCGGCGTCGAGGGCGGCGTGGACCACCTCGGCGGCGCGCTCGTCGCCGATCCGCATGCCGAAGTTGTTGCACCCCAACCCCACCCGGCTCGCCGCCAGCGAACCGATCGCGACCGTCTCCATGCGGGACCCCCTGGCTCTGGTGTGCGCACTCTAGGGGTGGCCGCGCCGGGAACCGCCGTCCCGGCCGCCTACCGCGCTCCACCTCGCGCCCCTCACCCAATCGGGGTGATGCGCCGGCGCGGGGCGCCGCGCACCGTAGGGCGATGACCGCTCCCGTCGAGTACGTGATCATCGCCTTCCCCGGCAACCGGTTCTCCGGCGAGATCATGCCGGCACTGGCCGAGCTGGTGGCCAACGACACGGTCCGCATCATCGACCTGGCCTTCGTCAAGAAGGAGGCCGACGGCACCGTGTCGATGTTCGAGATGGAGGACCTGGACGAGGCCGGCGACCTCGGCCTCGACGACCTCGACGGCGAAGCCGGCGGGCTGCTCAGCGAGGAGGACCTGGAGCTGGCGGCCGACGCGCTCGAGCCCGACAGCTCGGCGGCCCTCATCGTGTGGGAGCAGCAGTGGGCCGAGCGCATCGCCGACGCCATCCGTGGCGCGGGCGGGCAG
>DASXRH010000746.1:0-2558 GCA_036506715.1 Acidimicrobiales bacterium | reverse complement strand
CCACTCGGCCCGCTGGGACCACGGCCACGACCTCGCCGGCCGGCGGGTGGCGGTGGTCGGCACGGGGGCCAGCGCCATCCAGGTCGTGCCGGCCATCGTCGAGCGCGCCGGGCACGTGGACCTCTACCAGCGCACCCCGGCGTGGATCCTGCCCCGCAAGGACGAGGCGTTCACCGACGCCCAGAAGCAGGCCTTCGCCGCCGACCCCGCGCTGGCCCGCCGCCACCGGGACGAGCTCTACGACCAGTACGAGCGGACCACCGCCTTCATCGCCGGCGATCCGGCCGCCGCGATGATCGACGGCATCGCCCGCGGCTACCTCGAGCACAAGGTGGCCGACCCCGAGCTGCGGGCCCGGCTCACGCCCGCCTATCCGGTCGGCTGCAAGCGGGTGCTCGTGTCGAGCGCGTTCTACCCGGCCGTGCAGCGCGACGACGTCGAGCTGGTGACCGACCCTATCGAGCGGGTCACCGCCACCGGGGTGCGGACGGTCGGCGGCCGCGAACGGGCCTGCGACACCCTGGTCCTGTGCACGGGGTTCCGGGCCACCGAGTACCTGCGGGGGATCGACGTCACCGGGCGGGCCGGCACCCGCCTCCACGACCACTGGGCCGGCGTGCCCCGCGCGTACCACGGGCTGGCCGTGCCCGGGTTCCCCAACCTGTTCCTGCTCTACGGCCCCAACACCAACCAGGGCGGCAACTCGATCCTCCTCATCCTCGAGGCCCAGGCCCACTGGGTGGCCGCCGCCCTGGCGGCCATGGGCGAGGGCGCCACCGCCGAGGTCCGGCCGGAGGCGATGCGGCGCTACGCGGCCGAGCTGACCACCGCCCTCGACGCCACGGTGTGGCGGGACGGCTGCGCCAGCTACTTCCGCACCCCGGGCGGCGACATCGTCACCCAGCTGCCCCACACGTCGGCCTGGTACCGCGACCGCACGAGCACGTTCGACGCCGACGACTTCGTGCTGCACCAGTCACGAGCCCGGGCCCGACCGCCGACGGCCCGGCGCCTCCGCTAGAACACGGCCATGGGTCTGGGGACCGGAACGCACCATGTCCGACGCGCGCGCCCGCGCTGGCCGCTGGCGGTCGCCGCCGGAGGGGTCGTGGTGGGCGTGGCGCTCGCCGGGCTGTGGATCCTGCGGGACGACGGCGCCCCCGACGACGTGGCGCTCGTGCCGGCGGGGGCGACGCCCGACGACCCGTGGGTCCCCGACCTCGACGCCGGGCGGGCCGGCAGCGAGGTGGCGTCCGGCGCGCCAGGCGACGCCGGCATCGAGGTGGCCACCCTGGACGAGCCGGTGCCCGTGGCCGGTGGGCAGGTGACCGGCACCACGGCCGGACTGTACGCCGGTACCCGCGACGAGCCGGTGTGCGACCTCGCCACCCTCGCCGGCCTGCTGGCCGGCGACGACCCGTCCGACCGGGCCGACGACTGGTTCGCCGCGCTCGGCCGCCACGTCGACGACCGCGACGACTACGTCGGGGATCTCACCGCCGTCCGTCTCAGGTTCGACACCCGGGCCGACGAGCAGGCCCCCGGCCGGTCGCGACCGGTCGTGCTCCAGGCGGGCACGCCGGTGCTGATCGACAGGTTCGGCGTCCCGCGGGTCCGCTGCGCGGGCGGCCAGCCGCTGTCCGACCCCGCGCCGGGCCGGGACGACGTCGGCCCATCCGACGACGCGTGGCCCGGGTTCGACCCCGCGGCCGTTGTGGTCGTGGTCGCGGGCCCCGCCGCCCGCGAGTTCGACCTGGCCGACCCGGCCGACGGCGGCGCGCTGTTCACCCGCCCGATCGGCACGGCCGGCGACGAGGACAAGGGCCACGCCTCGGGCGCCACCGACGAGCCGTGCCCCGACTGCCACCAGATGCGGATCGAGATCGCCACCGTGTCGGGCACGCCGGCCCGCATCGCGTACGACGGCGTGGTGCGGCCCGTGCGGGCCACCGCCACGTCGCTCACCTGGGGCCTGGGCGTCGCCGCCCCCGGCCCGTACCCCTACACGATCACCCACGACTCCGTCGGCTACATGACCCTCGACCCCGACCTGCCGTTCGACAACCCCGCGTACTACGACGATCCCCGCTACGACGACGAGGAGCTGTTCATGGACGGCGTGACGATCACGGAATGCCTCCCCGGCGACGTGACCGTCACGGTGACGGTCGATGACGTCGAGGTCAGCTCGACGACCGAGGCCGTCCCCTGCGGGGCGGGCGCCGGCCTCAGCTACGCGCTCGGCTAGTCAGAAAGGCCGCGCCGCGGGCCCCAGCCGGGGACCCGGGGTGAACGTCGCCGGCATCGTCACGACCCCGTTGAGCTCGGGGTTGCCGGCGTAGAACCGGGTGGCGGCCCGGTCGACGGCGTAGTCGGGGATGCGGGCCAGCACCGCGGCCAGCAGCACCTGGAACATGGTGCGGGCCATGTGCATGCCGATGCAGCGGTGGGGTCCGACGCCGAAGGCGAGGTGGGCGTTGGTCTCCCGGTCGAGCACGACCTCGTCGGCCCGGTCGAACACCGCCTCGTCCCGGTTGGCCGACAGCCAGCTCAGCATC
>DASXRH010000745.1:0-3242 GCA_036506715.1 Acidimicrobiales bacterium | reverse complement strand
GGACGCCGGCCGGCCATCGGGGGTGGGAGGCCCCGGGGTGCCGTCCATGGCGTCGTCGACCGGCGCCACCGGGGGTCACCCCGCCTGCGCGGCGGCGCCGGCGCCGCGCCGGGGCGGCAGGCCCCGGCCGGCCACGGGGTCGGCCATGTCGACCCGGGGGCGCTCGGTGACGGGCGGGGCGGTCGGCTGGGCCCGGTCCAGGTCCCAGGGCAGCACGACCACGAGGTCGAGCGAGGGCTTGAGCTCGCCGCCCAGCGCCGACCACACGTCGGACAGGGCCCGGTCCTCGGGCGGGGGGATGGCCAGGGTCACCGGCAGGGGCAGGTCGTTCTCGGCCAGCGCCCCGACCTGGACGTCCACCGGCAGCGCGTCGTGGCGCAGGAAGCAGCTGAGCAGGCTGGACAGCAGCCGGTGCTCGTCCTCGGGCCGCTGGGTCCAGGCGGTGAGGAGGTACGACAGCTTGAAGAACCGGGGCGGCTGCCGGCGGGCCGTGGTGCGCCCGTCGTCGTCGGGCAGGTCGACGATGCCGATCTGGCGCCGGCGCATGTCCTCCCGCACGTCGTAGAGGTAGACGTCGATGGTCGGCGTGTTGCGGCGGGCGGCCCACTCCTTGGTGGGCGCGTCGAACACGACCTCGACCTCGCCGTGGTCGTCGACCTCCTGGCGGATCAGGCCCCGGATCGACTCGTCGACGTCGTGGATCACGGCGTGGCGCCCACCGCCGCCGGGTCAGGCCGCCGGGGGGGCCGGATGGTGACCGCCACGGCGTCGCCGGTCGAGGGGCGGAACGTGAAGTCGGCCCGCCGCCGGTTGTCGAGGTACTCGTGGTTGAGGACCATGTTGTCGAAGTCGGTCCAGATGCGCTCGTCCTGGGCGCAGCTGTAGCCCCGGCAGACGCCCGGCCGCTTGTCGTAGACCTCGCAGCCGCCGCCCGACCGCTCGTTGTGGACGCAGTAGCCCTCGGTGGTCTGGCGGATCACGTAGGGGTGGCCCAGGTCCCACTTCACGTCGCCGGCCTCGACCTCGGCCGCCGACAGCGGGAAGGGCAGCGAGCAGCACACCGCCTGGCAGATGGGCATGCGGGCCGCGCAGTCGACCTCGACCTCGGGCACGTCGAGCTGGTCGGGGTCGTCCTCCCGCACCATCACGGTCGGCCAGGCGGGCAGCGTGCCGTCGGTCTCGAAGCGGGCCCTGGCCTCGGCGGCGTGCTCGGCCCGGTTGGCGTCGACCGCGGTCGCCAGCTCCTCGGCCTCGAGCACGCCCCGGGCCAGGAGCAGCTCGATGACGCTGGACAGGTAGACGTCGAGCTTGCCGGTCAGCCGGCCGTGCTGCTCGAGCGAGGCCTGCACGAAGAAGCTGGCGTGCCGGAGCTGGCGCTCCAGCTCGTCGCCGGGCGTGGTCCCCGACGGTGCGTCCATCTCGGTCCTTTCGACAGGAGCGGCCGGCCCGGGCGCAACGGTCCGCAGTCGACCCCAGGCTGTGGCCGGGCCCCCGCCGTCGCCAGGTCCGGGGAGGTAGCCCATGAGGCCGCCCGATCTGCCCGAAGGGGCAATCAGCGGCCGGGGCAGGGCGTCACAGCGCCTGGCGGCGGCGGTCGATGGCCCCCGGGGTGCTCGGAAACTCATCGCCCGATCAGCGCCCGACCAACGATATGTTCGCACTGGGAAGGACACGCGAGGTCATTGCTCTTGATCGAGAAGCGTGAGGAAAGCCCCCGGCGCATGCGGCGCCCACCGACATGGCTCTGGTTCGCCCTGCCCGTCGTGCTGGTGGTGGCGATCCCCGGGTCCGTCGCGGCCGTCGTCCTGCACCACCCCGGCCAACCGGTGCCGGTGGCGCCGGTGCCCTGGCGCGCTACCGCCAGGGCACCGGCGGCGACGCCGGGGGCGTCTACGTCTACGACACCACCGGGTCCGAGGGCGTCGACGCCCTCCCGGGCGGCAGTTACGACTACCCGGCCCGGACGACCATGACGGTGACCCCCGCCGCCGGCGACTGCCTCGACGTGCGGTGGGACGCGCTGGCCCAGCGCTGGGACGACGAGGAGCTGTGCCCGGCCGCCGGGGGCGGGTGGACCCGGCCCCGCACCACCGAGTTCCATTCGTTCTTCGGCCAGGACGAGACCCGCACCTCCACCTGCACGGGGACCGACGTCGTGCCCCCGCCCGACCCGGGGGCGGGTGCGGCCACCTGGACCTGCGACAGCCCCGGCACGGGCCGCAGCGGCCCCAGCCGCGAGGACGGCCGGCGCAACGTGGTGGGGGAGGGCCACGTCACCGTGGCCGGTACCACCCGCGCGGCACTCCACGTGCGCTACTCGACTACGGTCAGTGGCGACACCACGGGCGGCGGCACCGTCGACCGCTGGTACTCGCTCGACCGGTACCCCCTCCTGCTCCGGGAGATCATCCACGAGACCGACCGCTCCCACACGGTGATCGGCACCGTCCACTACCACGAGGACGTGGCGCTGACGCTGGCCGCCTGGGAGCCCCGGCGGTGAGGCGGCCGATCCCGGCCCCCGTGGTGGTGGGCGCCGCCTTCCTCGCCGGCTCGGTGCCGTTCTCCAACATCGCCGCCCGGGCCCGGGCCGGGGTGGACCTGCGGGACGTGGGCGGGGGCACCGTCTCGGGCACCGCCCTCCACCAGGTGACCGGGTTCGGGCCGCTGGCCGTGGCGGGCGCCTGCGACGTGGCCAAGGGGGTCGTCGGGCCCCTGCTGGCCGGGCGGGACCGGCCGGTGCTGGCGTCGGTGGCGGCGACCGCCGGGGTGGCCGGGCACAACTGGTCGCCGTGGCTAGGCGGCGCCGGGGGCCGGGGGATCTCCGTGGCGCTCGGCGCGTTCCTGCCCCTGGCCTGGCCCGGCACGGTGGTGCTGGCCCTCGGCCTGGCCGGCGGCCGGCTGAGCCGCCACACCGGGTTGGGCAGCTTCGTCGCCGACGTGGCGGTGGTGCCGGTGGTGGCCCGCACCCACGGGCGGGCCGCCGGCCTGGGCGCCGCCGGGATCGTCTCGGTCATGCTGGCCAAGCGGGTCGCCGGCAACCGGCCCCCGGCCGACCGCGCGTGGCGGACGTGGGCCCACCGCCTGCTGTTCGACCGCGATCCCGGCGAAACGGCCGCGGGCCCGGACGCGTCCGCCGACAGGACGGTGGCGGCATGAGCGAGCGGAGCGAGCGAATCATCAGCACAGTGCGGTACTCGGCACGAAGTGCCGACCGATCACTGCGTGCATCCCGAAGGGTG
>DASXRH010000744.1:0-3210 GCA_036506715.1 Acidimicrobiales bacterium | reverse complement strand
CCTGATGGGCGGCGTCGAGCTGGCGCCTCCCGCCCCGGGGCTGCGCTGGGGCCGCCGCGTGTGCGCCTACGCCACCCGGGCCGGCGTGCTGCTGCGGCCCCTCGGTGACGTCGTCGTCCTCATGCCCCCGCTGACGATCGGCGACGACGAGCTGGCGACCATCGTCGACCAGTTCGAGGACCTGGCCTTCGACGCCGTCACCGCGCACGGCGGGCGGGTGGTCAAGATGATCGGCGACGAGGTGATGTTCACCGTCGACTCGCCCCGGGCCGCGGCCGAGATCTCCCTGTCGCTGGCCGAGGGCACCCGGGGCGCCGACGACCTGACCGAGCTGCGGGTGGGCATGGCCTACGGCCCGCTGCTCGAGCGGGAGGGCGACCTCTACGGGCCGGTGGTCAACCTGGCCAGCCGCATGACCGCCGTGGCGTTCCCGGGCACGATCCTGGTCGACGCCGCGCTGCGGGACGAGCTGGCCGACGACCAGGACTTCCGCCTGCGGAGCATGCGCCCCCGCCACCTGAAGGACCTGGGCCGGGTGCCGCTGTGGGTCCTGCGCCGGGCGTCGCCGGGCGAGCCCCGCTTCGCGGCCCGGCGCCGGGCGCTGCGGGAGGCGGTCAGGGCCCGGGTCGAGCCCGACGGCCCCCGGTCGGGGTCGTGAGGCACGACGGGGAGGACCCCCTCGCCGGGGACGAGCGGGCGGCGGTGGCGGCTGTGCTCGCCGCCGCCTGGCGCGAGCCGGTGACCGTGGCCGGGGCGGCCACCGTGGCCGAGCGCCACCATGTGGTGCGGGTCACCACCGGCGACGGCCGCACCGCGGTGGTCAAGCGGCCCCGGCGGCCGGGCGACAGCCTGTGGGGCGGCGAGCCCGACGGCCTGGCCGTCGAGTGGGCGGTGCTCGACCACCTGACGGGCATCGTCCCGCCGGTGGCGCCCCGGCTCTACGGCGGCGACGACGCCCTCGGCCTGGTGGTGATGGAGGACCTGCCCCGGGGCCGGACGCTGGCCACGTCGCTGCTGGGCGACGACCCGGCCGTGGCCCGGGCCGACCTGATGGCCACCGCCCGGACGCTGGCCCGGATGCACGCGGCCACCCTGGGCACGGCCGCCGCGTTCGGGGAGGCCCGCCGGCGCAGGGGCCTGGCGCCGGCGGTGCCCGCGTGGTGGCCCGGCCGCCTGGTGGCCGCCGCCCCGGGCATGGCGGCCGAGGCCGGCGCGCTCGGCGTCCCCGCCGCCGGCGTGGCGGCCGAGCTGGCCGAGATCGGCGAGGTCCTGGCCACCGCCTACGTCGGGCTGGTCCACGGCGATCCCTGCCCCGACAACGTCGTCGTCGCGGACGGCGACAGCCGGCTGCTCGACTTCGAGCGCACCAGCATCGCCTCGATCGCTCTCGACGCCGGCTACCTGCTTGCCCCGTTCCCCAGCTGCTGGTGCTTCGGCCGGCTGCCCGCCGACCTGACGGCGGCGGCCGTCGCCGCCTACCGGGAGGTGCTGACCGCGGCCGGCATCGCCCTCGGCGACGGGTGGGACCGGGCGATGGCCGCCGCGCTCGGCCTGTGGGCGGCCACCCGGGTGCAGGAGTTCCGCGAGCGCGGGCCCGGCGAGGTGTGGGGCACCACCACCGGCTGGCCCCGGCTGGCGGCATGGACCGGTGCGTTCCTGGCCGCCCCCGGTGCCACCGCCTTCCCCCACCTGACCGCGGCGCTGACCCGGTGGCGGGAGCGGGAGGGGATCGACGCCGCCACCCCCGTGCCCGACTATCCGGCCCTGGCCGCCGGCGACGGGTCCTGACACCCACAACGGGGTCAGCCGAGTGCCTGGCGTTGCCGGTGGCGGCGGATGAGGGTGGGTCGGGGGCGGCGGATCTGGCGGTCGCTCGACCACTGCGCCACCGGGGCGATGATCATCGCCGCCAGGTTGACCAGCACCGTGTCGTAGTTGACCCGCCAGCCGGCGAAGTCGCGCCACGCCTGGTCGAGGTCGGCCACCAGCGGCAGGCCGGCCGCCCGCAGCTCGTCGACCACGGCGTCGAACTCGTCGCGGGTCACGGTGATGGGGTCGTCGGGCGCGGGGTCGTCGTCGTAGCGGATCTCGAACGCGCTGGCGATCCGGCGCAGGCACAGGTAGCCCGACCGCAGCAGGATGTCGGCCTGGGGATCGTGGGGCAGGTCGAGCAGGGCGTTGTGCAGCGCGGCGACGTCGAGGATGCAGCCGGCGGCGGTGATCCACGACCGCTCCGGGTGGGGCGAGCGGAAGAACACCAGCCACGCCTGGCTGGTGTGGCTCTCCTCGATGTCGGTGAACCAGTCCTCCCACTGCGGGAAGCGGTCGCCCAGCTTGTCGAGCCAACCGATGCGGAGGTAGCGGACGAACAGCTTGACCGGCGACGGCGGCACCCCCGCCCGCACCTGCAGCCCACCGACCACGGCCTCACGGCGTTGGAAGGCCGAGTAGGTGGACGGCAGGTACGAGATCACCAGCGCCACCAGCCCGAGGCCGAGGACGGCTTCGATGATGCTCAGGATCTCGCGGCCCAGCCCGTCGGGCCGATCGAAGCCCAGGGTGGTGAGCGACGACCCGCTGATGGCCAGCGCCTCGTCGTAGCCGTGCACCCCCGTGCCCCAGTAGATCCACGAGAACCCGACGATCACCAGCGTCACCCACGTTCCCGGCAACGTGACCAGGGCCAGCGGCGCGTAGAGGGCCAGCATGCGGTCGCGGGCGAGGAAGTCGCGGCGGGGGTGGGCGACGGCGTCGAACACCCGCCGGATCGAGACGAAGTGCGCCCAGGTCAGCCGAGTGACCCCGGCACGCGGCACCACCACCGTCTCCAGGGCGGAGACCAAGGTGACCACGACCAGCAGGGTGCCGGCCACGGCCGCGGCCACGTGTGCGAGCGTCACCGCCCGACGATGGCACACCGCCGGGGCCGCTCCGGCACCGGCGCCGGCCCAGCCGGGGTGGTCAGTCGGCGATCGCGGCGGTGGCGATCCCCCGGGGGCGCAGCGCGAACGACCCCTCGAACGGCGCCAGCGGCCGGCCCCGCAGGTCGACCAGCCAGCCCCGCCGGCCGCCGACGGTCACGGTGGTCGGCGCGTCGCTCGGGTTGAACACCCGCATGACCAGGCCACCGCCCTCCCGCACGACCGCCGCCACCTCGGCCCCGGCCACCTCGAGCGCAGACCCGGCGGCGGGCAGGTCCGCCGCCGCCCG
>DASXRH010000743.1:0-3621 GCA_036506715.1 Acidimicrobiales bacterium | reverse complement strand
AGCAGCGGGGCGCTGATCGCCACCAGCACCGGGCCGACCACCATCCCCCCCAGATGTCGAAGGACAGGTTGGCCATGCCCCAGGCCAGGATCGCCAGGTAGGCCGAAGCGGCCAGGAAGGCCACCGTCGCGTCGAACCGTGGGCCGTGGGGGCGCGCCCGGGTCGCCGGCCGCGTCGTGCTCACCATGGTCCAGCCGTTCCCACCGTGCCGGTGCCGGCCACGGCGTGCTCGTAGATCACCTCGAGGCGCCGCGTGGTCGCCTCCATGTCGAAGTCGGCCGCCCGCGCCGCCGCCCGCTCGCCGAGGTCGGCCCGGCGGTCGGCGTCGCCCAGCAGCTTGGAGACCGCGGCGGCCAGCGCGTCGGGGTCGCCCGGGGGCACCAGCAGGGCGTCGACGCCGTCGGTCACCACCTCAGGGATGCCACCCACCGCCGTGACCACGCACGCCCGCCGCGCCGCCATGGCCTCCAGCAGGGCGATGGGCAGACCCTCGACCCGCGAGCTGAGGGCGAACACGTCGAACGCCCCGAGGATGGCGGTCACGTCGCCCCGCGACCCGGCCAGCACCACCCGGTCGCGCAGACCCGCCCGGGCGACCTGGTCGCGCAGCGCGGGCTCGAGCGGGCCGGCGCCCACGACCACCAGCCGGGCGCCGGGCCACTCGCCGGCCAGCCGGGTCATGGCGTCGAGCAGCGTGGCGTGGTCCTTCTTGGCCGTGAGGTTGCCGACGGTGCCGACGACCAGCCCGTCGGGTGCCAGGCCCAGCGCCGCGCACGCCTCGGCTCGGGGCAGGGCGGCCGCCGCGTCGCCCAGGCCGTGGAGCACCACCTCGGGCTGGGGCCGCCGGGCCCGCGCCGAGGCGGCCACCGCGTCGGACACGGCCACGGCGGCGGCGTTGCGCCCCCACGTGAGCCGGTTGGCCCAGCGGGTCGGCCGGCCGTAGCGGCCCCACAGGTTGTGCTCGGTGTGGACGAACGCCGGGGACCGGCCCGGCAGCGCCAGGCGGGCGGCGGCCGCCGGGGCGGGCATGTGGGTGTGGACCAGACGGATGTCGTTGGCCCGCACCAGCCGGCGCAGGCGGGCGAGCCACGCCACGGACGTGGGCCGGGGAGCGTCGAGGCAGTGGACCGCCGCGCCCGACGCCGCCACCTCGTCGACCAGCGCGTCCTTCCACGGCAGCAGGTAGGCGACGTGGACGCGGAAGCGGGCCGGGTCGAGGCGCGCCACGGTGCCGGCGAGGAGGCGTTCGCTCCCGCCGCGCCCCAGCCCCTTGGTCAGCATGAGCACGCCGACCGGGTCACCGCCTGTCCGTGGATCCCTCGTCACCCTGGGTCATTCTCGCAGTCCCCGTCATGTCCGGCCACCCCGGCAAGCAGGGTTGCCCATGACGCGCCCACCCTCGCGATCTCGAAGCGGTCGAGGCAGCGGGCCCGGGCCGCCGCCCCCAGCGTGTCGCGGCCGGCCAGCGCCCTCCGCAGCCTCGCCGCCGTGACAGACGTCTACCCCCGCGAGCAGGTGCGGGGCTTCCGCCGCAGGCTGCCGAAGGCCTTCAAGGTCGGTCGCATCGTGGGCAAGCTCAACGCCATCGAGGGCGAGTACCCCCCGATGGACGAGGACCTGGCCAGGCACCTCCGGGCCACCTTCGCGGACGACAACGCCGCCCTCTCGACCTGGCTGGGCCGAGACCTGACCCGGTGGACCGAGGGTCGGGCATGATTGGTGGTCCGGCTCGCCGGCGTGTCACACCTCCGCTGTAGGGGTAGGCGGAGGAGAGAGAGATGCCCACAGCCATCGCCACCAGATCCCTGCAACGGTCCTTCGCCGACGTGAACGCGGTCGACGGCGTCGACCTCGACATCTCGGAAGGCGAGATCTACGGCTTCCTCGGCCCCAACGGGGCCGGCAAGTCGACGACGGTCCGCATGCTGTGCACCCTGCTCGCCCCCACGGGCGGCCAGGCCACGGTGGCCGGCTACGACGTGGCCCGCCAGCCCGGCGAGGTGCGGCTGCACATCGGCGTGGCCCTCCAGGAGGCCGCGCTCGACCCCAAGCAGTCGGGCCGCGAGCTGCTGCGCCTCCAGGGCCTGCTGTACGGCCTGCCGAAGGATGCCGCCACCCGCCGGGCCGGCCAGCTCGGCTCGCTCATGGGGCTGGACGACGCCCTCGACCGGCGGGTGGGCACCTACTCGGGCGGCATGCGCCGGCGGCTCGACCTGGCCGCGGCGCTGGTCCACAACCCCGACGTCCTCTTCCTCGACGAGCCGACCACCGGGCTCGACCCCATCAGCCGGGTGGCGGTGTGGGACGAGGTGCGGCGGCTCAACACGCAGCTGGGCATGACCATCTTCCTCACCACGCAGTACCTGGAGGAGGCCGACGAGCTGGCCCACCGGGTCGGCATCATCGACCGGGGCCGCATCGTGGCCGAGGGCACGCCGACCGAGCTCAAGCGGTCGGTGGGCGCCGACGTCATCGTGGCCCGGGTCGAGGGCGACCCGTCGGCGGCGGTGGCCGCGGTCGAGGCCGTCGACGGCGTGCAGGGCGTCGAGGTCCACGGCAACGAGCTGGTGGTCACCGCCGACGATGGGTCGGCTGCCATCAGCCCGGTGGCGGTGGCGCTCGCGGGCTGCGGCGTGACCGTGCGCGACGTCACGCTGCGCACGCCCACGCTCGACGACGTGTTCCTCGACCTGACCGGCGACCGCATCGCCCGTGACGACGACGAGGGAGAGGCCCGGTGAGCACGGCGATCCCCACCGACACCGGTACGGCGCCGGCCGACACCCTGGCCGCCGCCTTCGCCGGCCCCGACGGCGTGCTGCGGGCCCGGCGCTCGGGCTTCGCCCACGACGTCGCCACCATCGCCGGCCGGGCGCTGCGGGCGGTGCCCCGCGACCTCGAGGCCGTCCTGCCGCCCATCTTCATCGCCATCTTCTTCTTCCTGGTCAACATCGCCACACTGTCCAAGCTGACGACGACCAACATCCCCGGCTTCGACTACAAGGCCTTCCAGATGCCCACCGCGGTGCTGCTCGGGGTCACCGGGGTGTCCCGGGCCCAGGCCCTGGTCCTCGACGTGCAGGACGGCTACTTCGACCGCCTGCTGCTCACCCCGGTGCGGCGGGCCGCGATCCTGCTCGGGCTCATGGCGGCCGACGTGGCCGTCGCCATCGGGCTCACGGTGCCGATCACGCTGGTGGGCCTGGCCGTGGGCGTGCGGTTCGACACCGGCCCGCTCGGCTACCTGCTGTTCGTGGCGCTGGCGGCGAGCTGGTGCCTCGCCTACTCGGGCTTCGGCTACGCCATCGCCCTCAAGACCGGCAACCCGGCGGCGGTCAACTCGAGCTTCCTGCTGTTCTTCCCCTTCCTGTTCCTCACGTCGTCCTACGTTCCCCGCGAAAAGCTGAGCGGGTGGCTCGACACCGTGGCCGGCTGGAATCCCGTCACCTACCTGCTGGAGGGGATGCGCTCGCTCGCCCTGGCAGGCTGGCACTGGGACGACCTCGGCCGGGCCGCGCTGGCCCTGTTGGTGGTGTTCCTCATCAGCTTCAGCCTGTGCTTCGCGGCCCTGCGGTCCCGGGTGCGGCGCGGATGATGGAGCGGAGCCGTGCCCGGAGGGCG
>DASXRH010000742.1:0-3179 GCA_036506715.1 Acidimicrobiales bacterium | reverse complement strand
CTGCTGGCCGAGCGGGCGCTGCTGCCGGTGGTGCCCTCCAACGACGAGTTCCCCTACGTGCTGCGGCTGGTGTCCGAGGTGCTGGCGTCCAACGGCTCGACGTCGATGGCGTCGGTGTGCGCCTCCACGCTGTCGCTCATGGACGCCGGCGTGCCGATCAAGGCGCCGGTGGCCGGCATCGCCATTGGCCTCGTGTACGCCGAGGGCCGCTACACCAGCCTCACCGACATCCTCGGGGCCGAGGACGCCTTCGGCGACATGGACTTCAAGGTCGCCGGCACGTCCGACTTCGTGACCGCCCTCCAGCTCGACACCAAGATCGACGGGCTGCCCGCCGACGTGCTGGCCCAGGCGCTGCAGCAGGCCTACGAGGCCCGCATCCAGATCCTCGGGGTCATGCACGACGCCATCGCCGAGCCCCGCGACGAGGTGGGCGAGACCGCCCCGAAGATCGTCAGCTTCGAGATCCCGATCGACAAGATCGGCGAGGTCATCGGGCCCAAGGGCAAGGTCATCAACGCCATCACCACCGAGACCGGGGCCGACGTCTCGGTCGACGACGACGGCATGGTCGGCAGGGTGTCCATCGGCTCGCCCGACAAGGGTGCGGTCGAGGAGGCCCGGCGCCAGATCAACCTGATCCTCAACCCGCCCACCGCCGAGGTCGGGCAGGTGTACCAGGGCCGGGTGGTGAACATCACCAAGTTCGGCGCGTTCGTCAACATCCTCCCCGGTCGGGACGGGCTGCTCCACATCTCCAAGATCGGGGGCGGCAAGCGCATCGACCGGGTCGAGGACGTGCTCGACCTCGGCGACGAGGTCGAGGTGCGGGTCGACGACGTCGACCCCAGCGGCAAGGTGTCGCTCAGCCTGGCGTCGTCGCCCGAGCCCAGGGCCAGCGGCGGCGAGGGCGGGTCGCGTGACTCGGCGCCCAGCTCGGCCAGCGAGTCGGTCAGCTTCGAGGACGCCTTCGACGCCGAGCTGCGGGGCGACCTCGGCGATCTCGGCCCGGCCGCGGCCGGCGTCGGCGAGGGCCGGGGCGACCGCGGTGGCCGCGACCGGGGCGACCGTGGCGATCGGGGCCGGCGGCGTCAGCGTCGCTGATCAGGTCCGCGAGCCTCCCCATCTCATGAGTCCCGCCGCCGCCACCGAAGAGATCCGCCAGAGCCGGCTGGCCAACGGCATCCGCATCGTCACCGAGCGGATGCCCGAGGCCCTGTCGGTGTCGCTGGGTGTCTGGGTGGGGGTCGGCGGGCGCGACGAGCCGGCGGCGCTCGCCGGGGCCTCGCACTTCCTCGAGCACCTGGTGTTCAAGGGGACGTCGTCCCGGTCGGCCCGCCAGATCGCCGAGGCGATCGACGCGGTGGGGGGCGAGATGAACGCCTTCACCAATCGCGAGCACACCGCCTACTACACGCGCCTGCCGGCGGCGCAGGCCGGCCTGGGGCTCGACATCCTGGGCGACGTGCTCACCGACCCGGCCTTCCGGCCCACCGAGGTCGAGGCCGAGCGGCACGTCATCCTCGAAGAGATCCTCATGAACCTCGACGTGCCCGAGGACCACGTGCACACGCTGCTGGCCGAGGCCCTGTTCCCCGGGCACCCGCTGGGGCGCGAGGTGCTCGGCACCCGCGAGACGGTCGAGGCCGCCACCCGCAACGAGATCGCCGACTTCTTCGCCCACTGGTACCGGCCCCGCAACCTGGTGGTGGTGGCGGCCGGCGACCTCGACCACGACCGGGTGGTCGAGACCCTGGCCGGCACCCTCGGCACCCTCACCGGCGGCGACCGGCCCGAGCGGTCCCGGCCCGGTCCCGCCGTCGAGCCCCGGGTGGTGCACGACGACCCCACCGAGCAGGCCCACCTGGCCATGGGATGGCGGGGCGTCGCCCACCACGACGACGACCGCTACGCGCTCATGGTCGCCAACCAGATCCTGGGCGGGGGCATGTCGAGCCGCCTGTTCCAGGAGGTCCGCGAGCAGCGGGGGCTCTGTTACTCGGTCTACTCGTGGGCCTCGACGTACGACGACGCCGGCACCGCCGGCGTCTACGCCGGCACCGCCCCGTCCCGCGTGGGCGAGCTGCTGGCGGTCATCGACGATGAGGTGGGCAAGCTGGTGGCGTCGGGCGTCACCGAGGGCGAGCTCGCCGTGGCCAAGGGCTACATCGAGGGCTCGCTGGTGCTGGGGCTCGAGGACTCGGGGTCGCGCATGGCCCGCCTGGGCCGCAGCCTCATGGCCCGCGACGAGATCGTCAGCGTCGAGGACCAGCTGGCCCGCATCCACGCGGTCACGGCCGACGACGTCGGCGCGGTCTCGGCCCGGGTCTTCGGCAGCCAACGGGCCCTCGCCGTCGTCGGCCACGTCGACGACGACGTCCTCGGCTGACCCCGTTCGGGCTGGACGCCGTCGCCACCCGGCCGTTGCCCCGGACGCGCCGGCGGACCCAGTGGCCGCGCTCGGCGGTCGAGTTCGGCGAGACCCGCGACGAGCTCCTGGTCCTGCGGGCGGCCGAGGTCCTGGGGTCGGACTAGAACGGCCGTTCCCGGACCTGGCCGGCTGTGACCTCGACCACCCGGTCGATGCCCACCGCCTCGAGCAGGCGGCGGTCGTGGGTGACCAGGACCAGCGTGCCGGCGAACCCCTCGACCGCCTGCTCCAGCTGCTCGACGGCCTCGAGGTCGAGGTGGTTGGTGGGCTCGTCCAGCACCAGCAGGTTGACCCCCCGCACCTGGAGGACCGCCAGCGTCGCCCGCGTGCGCTCGCCGGGTGACAGGGATGCCGCAGGCCGGTCGACCTGGTCGGGGCCGAGGCCGAACTTGGCCAGGGCCGAGCGGGCCGCCGCCCGGTCGTCGACGCCGGTGGCGGCGTGGAAGCCGGCGAGCAGGGTGGGGGCGCCGGCGAAGAGGTCCCGGCCCTGACTGATCTCGCCCACCACCACGCTGGGGCCGAGCCACCGGCTGCCGGCGGCCAGCGGCAGCCGGCCCAGCAGGGCCCCGAGCAGGGTCGACTTGCCCGAGCCGTTGGCCCCCACCACCGCCAGGCGGTCGCCCCACGTGACCTCCAGGGTCACCGGGCCGAGGGTGAAGCCGGGGCCGCCGCCCGCGGGGTCGGCCGGGCGCTCGACCACCGCCTCGGCCAGGCGGGCCACCACGTCGCCGCCCCGGCCGGCGTCGGC
>DASXRH010000741.1:0-1872 GCA_036506715.1 Acidimicrobiales bacterium | reverse complement strand
TGGTCCCACAGCGGTCCCACAAATGGCGGTACGCAGCGGGCATCGCGGTCACCCAGGGTCAAGGAGTCAGATCGCCTCAGCGCACGAACCCCCAGGTCAGGCGGTATCTCCGCAGGCCACCGCCTGTGCCCCCGGCAGGACTCGAACCTGCGGCCTACCGCTTAGGAGGCGGTCGCTCTATCCACCTGAGCTACGAGGGCGTGACCGCGACCGTATCCCGCCGGGTCAGCTGCGCATCTTGGCCGCGAGCTTGGTGAGCATCGTCGTGTTGCGGCTGGTGCTGCAGTTGACGCCGACCACGTGCTCCCAGTCCGCCTTGCGCAGCAGGGAGTCGGTCGACTTGCCGTGCATCCGCCAGTGGACGTCGCGGCCCGCGACCACCAGGGTGTCGAACTCGTTCGACAGCGCCTCCAGGGCACGGGCCTGGGCGGCGGTGGCGGCTGACTTGAGGAAGGTGACGAAGTACGTGTCGCCCGGGCCCACCTCGAACGGGCGGGCGGCCAGGATGCGGTCGAGTTCGGCGGCGGTGCGGACGAAGGTCGTGACCTCGAAGCCGACGTCGGCCTCGATGGCCGAGCCGATCGTCGACTCCAGCGACGCCCGGCTGCCGGGGCCGTCGAAGACCACGTTGCCGCTGTTGATGTGGGTCCATACGTCCCGGTAGCCGAGGCCCTCGAACAGCTCGACCAGCCGGGCGTTGGCGACCTTGCGCTTCCCCAGGTTGACCGCCCGCAGGAACGCCACCCGGGTGGTCACGGCTGGGCGTCCAGGAACCCGAGGGCGGCGTCGATGAAGCCGAAGTCCTTGGGGGTGGCGAAGTGGTCGACGCCCCGCAGCGGCTGGAACGTGGCGTCGGGCAGCGCCTCGACGAGCGGGTCGGCCGGCCCGGCGAAGTCGCGGTCGCCCAGCACCACCAGCACCGGGCACGTCACACCGCCCAGGGTCTCGGCGTCGAGCGGCGGGCGCGGGTTGCGGATGCAGGCGGCCAGCGCCCGGCGGTCGGCGCCCGGCTGGGCGGCGAGGCCGGCGAAGTACTGCGCCACCGGGTTGGCGGCGTCGGCCCCGCCCTCGATCGCCTGGGCGATGGCACCGGACTCGCCGGAGCGGAACAGGTTGGCCCCCACGCCGGCCACCACGATGCGGCCGAAGCGGTCGGGGTCGGCGGCGGCCAGGGTGAGCACGACCCGGGCGCCGAGCGAGAAGCCGATGGCGTCGACGGGCCGGTCGGGCAGCACCTCGGCCACCCCGCCCTCCAGACGGGCGTAGGCCTCGGGCTCGTGGGGCTTGGGGGCGTCGCCGTGCCCCAGCAGGTCGGGGGCGATGACCTGGCGCCCGGCGTCGCCCAGCAGGTCGATCCACCCGTTGTCCCGCCACGTGCGGGCGGCGGAGGTGGCGAAGCCGTGGACCAGCAGGACCGGTTCGTCGCGCATGGGCGCCGTTTCTACCGGATCGGCGAGCGCGGGGCGGCGCTCACGCCGCGAGGGCGGCGGCCCGCCGCATGCGACCGCGCCGCCCCGCGGCTGGAGCACCGGCGACTCGACCACCAGCCGGTCACGGCGGATCGGGCAGGCTGGGAGGGTGACCGGGGAGGCGGCGATGTCCGACGTCCGGGTGCGACCGGCGGTACCGGCCGACGCCGACGCCTGCGTGGCCGTGCTGGCCCGCCTGCCCGACCACTTCACGCCCGACACCCACGAGTCGCTGCGGGCCGACCTGGCCCGCCACCGGGCCTGGGTGGCCACCGCGCCCGGCGACGACCGGGCGGTCGTGGGCGTCGTGGTCGCCGAGCGCCGGTTCCCCGCCGCGGCCGAGATCACCGTGGCCGCCGTGGTCCCCGACCACCAGGGCGCCGGCGTGGGCACCGCCCTGGTC
>DASXRH010000740.1:0-7236 GCA_036506715.1 Acidimicrobiales bacterium | reverse complement strand
TCGCTGGAGGCCTGGGACGCCGTGGCCCGGGGCGACCGCGAGGCCCGTGACCGGGCGCTGTACACGCCCGACGCCTCGGGCTGGGCCTTCCCCACCGAGCGGACGCCGCTGCCGGCCCTGGCCCGCGACGACCCGGCGGGCTACGCGGCGATCGTCCGCACCAACGTGGGTGAGCTGGGCCGCAACCTGGCCGCCTGGTGGCTGTTGCCGCTGCCGGTGTGGGTGGTGGCCGCGGTGGGCGCCTGGCGCCGGCGCCGCTCGCGCCGAGCTCTGGTCCTGGCGGCCGTGGGCCTGGTGCCGATGGCCACCGCGCTCGCCTTCTTCGTCCAACCCCGCTACCTGGTGGTGACCACGGCCGCCGCCTGCGTTCTGGCCGGGGTCGAGCTGGCCTCGTGGTCGCCCGGCGGGCGGCGGCCGGCGCTGGTGGCGGTGGCGGCGCTGCTGGCCGTCGGGTCGGTCGGCGCGTTCGTGGGCGACGGTGGCTGGTGGCACCCGGTCGACCACACCGACCAGCGGCGGGCGGGCGAGTGGGTGGCCGAGCACGCGGACCCTGGCGACCGCGTCATGGCCCGGAGCTACGTCGTCGAGTACTACGCCGACCACCCGACCGTGGCCATGCCCTACGACGACCTGCCCGGCATCCTGGCCTTCGCCCGCCACTACGGGGTGCGGTGGCTGGTGGTCGACGAGACCAGCGCGGCCCGGGTGCGCCCGCAGGTGCTGCCGCTGCTGGCCCGGGACGACCCCGCCGGGCTCATGCTCGCTTATGAGGCGACCGACGAAGGCCGCACCACCCGGGTGTTCGCACTCGACCCGCCCCCGCCCCCGGTGGCCGAGCCCGGCCCCGGGCTGGGCTGGACGGGCGACGGTTCGGGCGGCTGATCAGATCCGCTCGAGAGCGGACCCGTCGAACAGCGGCTCGACGCCCAGGGCGTCGACGTCGGCCTGCATGGCGGCGTCGTCGGTGCGGGGGCCGGCGAAGCCGTCGGCCGCCGCCAGCACGGTGGGCAGCAGCCGGGCGTCGCTGGTGGTGTTGAGGAAGACCTGGGGGTCGCCGAGCACCCACCGCACCGCCCGGGTCACGGCGTCGCCGTCGGGCAGCGGCTCGTACCAGCTGAAGTGGCGGCCGCCGTCGGCCGGCGGCCAGCGGCGCCGGGCCACGCCCTTGATGGTCTGCACGGCCACGCCCTGCTCGGCGCACAGGGCCAGCAGGGCCTCGACGTCGGCGCGGTAGGCCGGGTCCTGGAGGCCGACGAAGCTGTAGGGCAGCAGCACCGAGTCGAACGGGTGGCGTTCGAGGCTGCGCAGGTGCATGCCGGCGATGCGCGTGCCGTGGCCGGTCACGCCGACGAACCGGACGAGCCCCTCGTTCCGGGCCCGCACCAGCGCCTCGACCGCGCCCCCGGGGCCGTGGGCCACCTCCCACTCGTCGGGCTCGACCAGGTTGTGGAGCTGGATGAGGTCGACCGCGTCGACCTGCAGCCGCTGGAGCGACGCCTCGAGCTGGGCCCGGGCGGCGTCGCCGGTGCGCTCGGCGGTCTTGGTGGCGAGGAAGAAGCGGTCGCGGTGCTCGGCCATCCACGGGCCGATGCGCAGCTCGGAGTCGCCGTAGCCGGCCGCGGTGTCGATGTGGTTGACGCCGTGGCGCAGCAGCAGGTCGAGCACCTGGTCGGCCCGCTCCTGGGGCATGGAGACGAACGCCGCGGCGCCGAAGATGACGCGGCTGCTGTCGTGCCCGGTGCGCCCGAACGCAGCGGTGGGGATCATCGGCCCTCCTCCCTGGTCGTCCCGACCCTACCGAGCCGCCGGCCGGGTCAGCGCAAGCGCCAGCGGGGCCGCTCGCCCGACTGGAACCGCTCGTTGCCGGCGGCCAGCTCCCGGCCCGACGTGCCGAGGGCGAGGAACACGTTGCCGAGGTCGGTCGCCAGCCGGGGGGCGAGGTCGCGGGCGGCCCACACCGAGCGCAGCGTGGCCTGCACGGCATGGGCCGGCTGGGCGGCGATGGCCCCGGCCACGGTGTGGGCCGCGTCCAGCAGGTCGCCCGGCTCGACCACCTCCGACACCAGGCCGACCGACCGGGCGTGCTCGGCCGACATCCGCTCGGCGTTGCCGACGAGCGCCATGCGCAGCACCTCGCCGAAGTGCATGCGGGGCAGCAGCAGCAGCGGCTCGAACACCGCGGTCATCCCGTAGCTGACGTGGGGGTCGAAGAAGGTGGCGGTGCGGGAGGCGACGATGACGTCGCTCTCGCCCAGCAGGTAGAAGGCCCCGCCGCAGGCCATCCCGTTGACCGCGGCGACGATCGGCTTCCAGACGCCCTGGCTCTTGGGGCCGATGCGGGTGCCCGGGTCCTCGTAGGTCAGCGGGTCGTACTCGGTGTCGGGGATCTCGCTGCGGTCGATGCCGGTGCAGAACGCCCGGTCGCCGGCGCCGGTGAGCACGATCGCCCGCACCGCGGCGTCGGCCTTGACGTGGCGCCACACGGCCTCGAGCTCGTCCTCCATGGTGGCGTCGAAGGCGTTGTGGACGTCGGCCCGGTCGAGCGTCACCCGGGCGACGCCGTCGTCGCCCTGCTCGTAGCGCAGCGTGGACAGCGTGGCCAGGTCGTCCTTCCCCGTCATCTCGGGGACGCTAGTGGGCGCCGCGGGGCGACGAACCCGGGACCCATCCGGCCGGCGGCGGATTGACGGCCGCCGGGGCCTGTGCTCGCCTACCGGCGTGACCACCGACGCGCTGCCCGCGCTCGACGATCCGGTGCGCCTCGACCCGGGCGCGGCCGCCGCGTACGCGGCCGACGGCCACGCGCTGGTGCGGGGGCTGGCCTCGCCGGCCCAAGCCGCCGCCTACCTGCCGGTCATCGAGGCGGCCGCCCTGGCCACCGCGTGGGACAAGCGGCCGCTGGCGGAGCGGGACACGTACGGCCGGGCGTTCCTCCAGTCGTTCAACCTGTGGCGCGTCGACCCGGCCATCGCCCGGTTCGTGTTGTCCCGCCGGTTCGCCCGGGCGGCGGCCACGCTGCTCGGGGTCGACCGGGTGCGGCTGTACCACGACCAGGCGCTGTGCAAGGAGGCCGGGGGCGGGCGCACGCCTTGGCACCAGGACCAGTTCTACTGGCCGCTCGACACCGACCGGACGATCACGCTGTGGATGCCGCTGGTCGACGTGCCCAACGAGGTGGGCTCGATGACGTTCGCCACCGGCAGCCACCGGCTGGGCGACCTGCGGGGCCGGCACATCAGCGACGAGTCCGACGCCGAGTTCGCCGCCCTCGTCGCCGAGCGGGGGCTGCCGACGTTCTCGTACGGGGCGCTGCGGGCGGGCGACGCCACGTTCCACGCCGGGTGGACGATCCACTCGGCCGGACCCAACCCCACCGACCGGCGGCGCACGGTGATGACGATCATCTACGTCGCCGATGGCGCCCGCGTGCTGCGGGACGTGACCCCGGCGCAGGACCGCGACCGCCGTGTGTGGCTGGGCGACACGCCCCGGGGCGCGCTGGTCGACCACGAGCTCAATCCCCGGCTGGGGTGACACCCCAGGCCGTCGACAGCCGGCGGGCGGGCCTTCACAATGGCGGCGAGGAGGGGACGATGCAGGACACCGTGGGGCTGGCTCGCGATCAGCGGGCCCACTACGACGAGGGCGGGTTCGTACGGCTGAGCGGGTTCGCCGACCGGGCGGTGTGCGCCGCCATGCTCGACCGGGTGATCGCCCTGGCCCGGGCCCACGCCGCCGGCGACCGGGGCGCGCCGGGGCTGGTCCTGCCCGAGGCCAACCTGGCCGGCAGCGCCGGCGAGCCCGAGGACCTGGTGTCCAAGATCTTCCTCCTCCACCGCGATCCCGTGTTCGCCGCATTCGCCGCCGACCCGGCGGTGACCGACCGGCTGGCCCCGATCATCGGTCCCCGGCTCGACTGCTTCCTGTCCCAGTTCATCTTCAAGAACCCGGGCGCCTGGGGCCAGCCGTGGCACCAGGACAGCTGGTACTTCCCCTTCGACCCGCCCCGCTCGATCGTGGGCGTGTGGCTGGCCGTCACCGAGGCCACGCTCGACAACGGCTGCCTCCACGTGCTGCCGGGCTCGCACCGCGAGCCGGTCCACGAGCACGTGCCCGACCGCCGCCCGGGCGCCAACTACGGCTACGTCGAGATCGTCGACCACGACATGGCCGCCGCCGAGCCGGTGCTCATGGACCCTGGCGACCTGCTGCTGTTCGACAGCCACCTCATGCACCGCTCGACCGACAACCGGTCGGACGGCATCCGGGCCGCGATGGTCTTCCACTACGCCGCCACCGGCACGGTGGACCGGGGCGCCGGCTCGGTCAACGACTTCGTGACCGTGCGCTGAGCCGCCGGAGGGCTGATGACGGCAGTGGACGACGACCACGACCTCGACCGCCTGCGGGCGATCTGCCTGCGGTTCCCCGAGGCCGAGGAGCACGAGCTGCAGGGCCGGCCGCTGTTCTGCGTCCAGGCCCGGCGGTTCGCGCTGTACAACGGCACCGGCTCCCCGCCCCTGCCCCGCTGGGGCGACGCCGGCCGGTCGCTCCACCTGGTCACCGCCCCGGACGAGCGGCCGACGCTGCTGCAGGACCCCCGGTTCAGCCCCTCGCCCCACCACGCGCGCCTCGGGTGGATGGCGGTTCGCCTCGACGGCGACGTCGACTGGGCCGAGCTGGCCGAGCTGCTGGCGGCCGCCTACCGCCAGGTCGCCGGCCGCCGCCTGGTCGAGCTCCTCGACGGCGACGCCTGAGGGGTCAGAGCGTGGTGGACGCCGACTCGGCGGTGGCCACGACGTCGCGCAGGGCGGCGACGTGGCCGTCGAAGGCGGCGCGCCCCGCGTCGGTCAGGCGGACGTGGACCCGGCGCCGGCGGTTGGACACGGGTCGCTCGATGGCGATGTAGCCGGCGGATTCGAGGGTGGTGAACTGCTTGGAGAGGGCCGAGTCCGACAGGCCGAGCCGGTCCCGGACGAAGGCGAAGTCGATCCAGTCGGCCGAGGCCAGCAGGGCGACGATCGACAGGCGGGTGCTCTGGTGGATGAGCTCGTCGAACCGGTGCTCGGCGGTCACGCCCGGGCGGTCCGTTCGCTGCGGCGGCGGACGGCGGCCATCAGGTTGGGGCCGCCGCACACCACGGCGACGGCGACGACGATGCTGGCCATGGTGACCGGGTGGCGGGCGCCGTCGGCGTCCGCCAGCCAGCCGAGGCCGACGGTCACGGCGGCCAGCCCGACCAGGTAGCCGAGCACCAGCGTGCGGATGTGGGGCCCGGCCACGTCGGCCCGCACGCTCAGCTGCGGCGACCGGTGCCGGCCCGAGAGGACCCGCTGGGCGACCGCCGAGTGCACCGCCCCGAACAGCAGGGTGGCGGCGGCGGTGAGCCAGGGGTGCCCGAGGTCGGTGAAGACACCGAGCGCCACCCAGCCGAGCGCGACGCCCCACCAGTACCAGCGGGGCATGTCGATCTCGGCGATGACCTGCCGCCGCCGCTGCTCGATCGAGCTGAGCGCGAGCCGGGCGTCGGCGTCGCTGATGTCGTTCACCATGGGTGTCCCTCCACTTTCCTGGTCGGCAACTACTCTGCAGTTTCCTCTCAGGAAAGTCAAGGCGCCGGGGCGAGCCAGTCGAGCGCGAGGCCGTGGGGGTGGGCGTAGCCGAGGAGCTCCGCGTCGGCCGACCCGTCCCGGAACGTGACCAGACCCACCACGTTCGCCTCCACGCCCCGCTCGTCCGACGGCGCGCCGTCGCTGGGGACGAGGTCGACGACGCCGTGACCTTCGGCGCTGATCCAGGCGATCGGTCGCCGGCGTGACGCCGCCGCCAGCGCCTCCAGGAAGCCGGCCCGCTGGTCGGGCGAGAGGTAGGCGACGACCGACGTCGTCGTCACGACCACGGTGGCGTCCGCGGGGAGGCCGGCGATGGCGGCGCCGACATCGGCGACCGCGTCGCCCCGGATCAGGGTCGGCGGCGCCCGGCGGGCCTCCGCCAGCGCGCGGCGGGTCCGGGGCAGGCGACCCGTGTCGGGCCACGCGCACGCCAGCTGCCAGCGCGCCTGCTCGTCGTCGTCGACGTCGACCGGATCGCGGTCGAGGCCGACGCGGGCGGCGATCGGCGGGAGCGCGGGCGCGATCGGCGGTGCGCCGCCGAGGATCTCGCACGTGACCCGCACGGGCGCGTCGGCCGGTCCGGTCGCGCCCGCGGGGCCGTAGTCGAGGCGGTAGCGGTCACAGAGCAGGTTGAGCCCGGCGCTGCACCCGACGTCGAGGTGGGCGAGCGGCGGCCCGAGCCGAGCGGCGACCGTGGTCAGCGCGGGGCCGAGCACGGCCGCCCGGCCGACCTCGTTCGTGCTCACGTGCCGGGTCGCCAGCAGCCCGAGCAGCTCCTCCCGCCGCTGGAGGCACAGGTCCACGAACAGCGGGCCCGGATCGGCGTCGGCATCACCGGCGTACACGGCAGCCAGGGGGTGGTCGAGCCCGCCGAGCAGCAGGTGGTGCACGGCCGCCAGGAGCAGCACCGGGTGGTGACCCCGGGGCGGCGCCTCGCTAACGAGATCGAGCACGGCATCGCTCTCGGCGACCGCACGGCAGATGCGGTCGTAGAGCGGCGAGTAGCCACGGCAGGAGGTGTCGGCGACGTAGGTCCAGACCGCAGCGAGCGCCCGCACCCGTGCATCATGGACGAACGAGCCACGGTCGACACACCGGGCAGCTGAGCCCGTCCCCAACCCGAACCGGCGCGCGAAGCCGACGAAATTCGCGCAATTCGCGCGCCAGTTCGATGGGCGGCACCCGTCCGCCAAGGGTCCGGCCGAGTGGTTCACAGGACACGTCTGGTTCACGCCTGACCAGCCGTGGCGGCGGTCCCGGGATGGACGGGTCAGCTCTTCCGGCCCACTCCGCCGAAGATGGGGGTCACCCGTCGTCCGGTCGGCGGCGGCGGGTTGCCACCAGTCGGTCGCCATTCGTCGATCGGCACCAGGCCGGGCTCGACCATGTCGAGGCCGTCGAAGAAGCGGGCGATCTCGTCGCGGCTGCGCACCACCCACGGCACGTTGAGCGTCCGGCTCAGCCGGGCCGACGCTTCGGGCATGCCCTCGGCCGAGATGTCGAAGCTGGGGTGGGCCACGACCAGGTGGGTGCCGGGGGCGACCGCCCGTACGAGCTGGGCCACGATCGCGTGGGGGTCGCTGTCGTCGGGCACGAAGTTCAGGGTCGTCACGAGCAGAACGGC
>DASXRH010000739.1:0-2851 GCA_036506715.1 Acidimicrobiales bacterium | reverse complement strand
GCCTGACCTCTAGGCCGGGGCCAGGAAGGCGGCGAGCAGGGCCCGGTACTGGGCCGGGTCGTGGCTGCCGGCGTGCTCGCGAGCGGCGTGCATGGCGAGCTGGGCCATGCCGACGTCGACGGTGGTGACGCCGAGGCGGGCGGCGGTCACAGGGCCGATCGTCGAGCCGCAGGGCAGGTCGCTGCGCATGGCGAAGCGCTGCAGCGGGACCCGGGCCTGCTCGGCGGCCAGGGCCACCAGGGCGCTGCCGGGGGCATCCGTCGCGTAGCGCACGTTGGCGTTGACCTTGAGGACCGGCCCGCCGTTGAGCGCGATCCGGTGCTCGGGGTCGTGGCGGTCGGCGTAGTTGGGGTGGGTGGCGTGCGCCATGTCGGCCGACAGGCAGGCCGAGCGGGCCAGCGCCCGGTAGAGGACGTCTGCGCCGCCGCCGCGGGCCACCACCGACCGCTCGAGCACCGTGGGCAGCAGCGACGACGCCGCGCCCCGGTCGGACGTCGAGCCGATCTCCTCGTGGTCGAACAGCGCCATCACGGGGATGGGGCCGCCCCCGGTGCCGGCCACGTCGACCAGCGCCTCGACCGCCGCCCAGCACGATGCCAGGTTGTCGAGCCGGGCCGAGCCGATCAGCTCGTCGTCGCGCCCCACCAGCGCCCCGGGGGCCAGGTCGTGGAGCATGAGATCCCAGCCCAGCACGTCGTCGGCGGCCACTCCGAGCTCGTGGGCCACGAACCCGGTGAACCCGGCCAGCCCGGTGGCCGGCGTCCCCAGGCCGGTGGTGCCCGGGGCCGGCTCGATGCCCCACAGCGGGGTGAGGTGGTGCTGGGCGTCGACCACCAGGCCCGCGGTCGTGACCTCGCGGTCGAGGTGGATGGCCAGCTGGGGGATGGCGCACACCGCCCGGTCGACCCGCAAAAGCCGCACGACCGCCCCGCCGCCGTTGCGCCGCACCGCCACCCGGCCCGACAGGCCGAGGTCGCGGTCGAGCCAGCTGTTGAGCAGCACGCCGCCGTAGGCCTCGACCCCGATCTGGCGGACGCCGGCCCGCACCACGTCGGGCCGGGGCTTGACCCGCAGGTTGGGGCTGTCGGTGTGGGCGCCCACGATGCGGAACCCGTCGTGGGCCTCGTGGCCGGCGGTCGTGGCCCACGCCACCAGGCTGCCGCCCCGCACCACGTACCAGCGGCCGGGCTCGCCCGACCACGCGGCGTCCTCGGCCAGCCGCGAGAACCCGGCCTCGCCCAGCAGGGCCGCGGCGGTGGCGCAGGCGTGGTACGGGGAGGGCGAGGCGTCGCAGAAGGCCAGCAGCCGGCGGGCCGGATCGAGGTCGGGCACGGTCGGGGTCACGAGCGGTCGATCCTAGACGTGGCGCCCGGCGGCCTCCGCCTCCGGGACCGGGCCCGTCTGGCGCCGGCCGGGGCGGGGCACCAAGATCGGCGGGTGGCGCTCCCGGCCGTCGACCTCGTCATCGTCCACCGTGACCAGCCTGTCGCGGTGGTGGCGACGGCCGAGCGGTTCCTGGCCCAGGGCGTCCCGGTGCGGGTCGTGGTCGTCGACAACGGCTCGGCCCCGGGGGCGCTGGCCCGGGTGCGGGCCGAGCTGCCGGCCGAGGTCACGCTGGTCGAGGCCGGCGCCAACACCGGCTTCGGCCCCGGCGCCAACGTCGGCTTCCGCTGGTTCCTCGCCCGCGACCCGGCGGACTGGCTGGCGGTCTGCCCCCACGACGCCGTGCCCCATCCCGGCTGCCTGGCCCGGCTGGTGGCCGAGTGCGCCGCGCGGCCCCGGGCGGGCCTGGCCTCGGCCGACGTGGGCGACGGCCTCACCCCGGTGGTCGACCGCTACTTCGGGGCCATCCCCGCCCCGGCGGTGGTGGCCGACGGCTGGGAGCCGGCCGGCTACCCCCACGGCACGCTGATGATCGCCCGCCGCCGGTGCCTGGAGGAGGTGGGCCTGTTCGACGAGCGCTACTTCGCCTACTGCGAGGAGGCGGAGCTGGCGCTGCGGGCCAAGGCCGCCGGATGGCAGGTGGGGGTGGTACGAGGCGCCGAGGTGCGCAACGGCCACGTCGGCAACCGGGCCGCCGTGGTCGACTACCTGCAGCTGCGGAACACGCTGCTGATGGTGCGCGAGCACTCCGGCCGCTACCACGCCACGATCCGGCTGCTCATCGCCCTCTGGGACCTGGCCCACGGGGCGGTGGTGCCCGCCGCCCGCGGGCCCTACTGGGCGCCCCGGGCCCGGGTGCTGGCCGTGGCCCACCACCTGCGGCGACGCTACGGCCCGCCGCCGCCCGGGCTGTTCGGGTCGCCGGGACCCGAGCCCGAGCCGGGGCGCGGGCCCCGGCCGGCTCCCAGGTCGATGCGGCCGGCCTCGGCCGCTGCCACCGCCGGGCGCACCCACAGCAGGTAGGCGGTCGACACGACCAGGCCGAAGGCCAGGGTCATCGCCCCGAACAGGATGGCCGCCAGCCACACGACGCGGCGCCGCCCGGCCAGGGCCCATGCCCACTCGGGCCGGCGGGCGGCATCCAGCAGCGCCCACACCGTGAGGGCGAGCGGCACCGAGCACACCAGCACGACGACGGCGGTGCCGGCGGTCGCAGACGGATCGATCGCGCGCAGCTTAATGAGCCACGTCACCGCCCATCCGGCCTGGCGTCGGACGGCGGGGCTAGCCGACCCCGAGGGCGCGCACGAGGCCCGCGGGATGTTAGTGCCGTGTCAGGAAACGCTTGCGCCGTCCCACGCCGGCCAGGATCGCCGCTGGCGGCGTCCTCGTCCTCGCCGCACTACGTGTGCGCCTTCGTCCTGCGTCCTTGCCAGCCACGATCCTGACTCGGCGTGGAACGACGAAC
>DASXRH010000738.1:0-2053 GCA_036506715.1 Acidimicrobiales bacterium | reverse complement strand
GGGGGTCAAGGAGGTCTACCTGTCCCGCCTGGCCGAGACCCATCCCCACCTGGTGGCCGACGTCCACCGCCGCTACCGCGACCGGGCCTACGCCCCCAAGGCCGACCAGGCGGCGCTGGCCACCCAGGTGCGCGAGCTCATCCGCCGCCACGGGGGCGTCGCCGCCGAGCGCGCCGACCCCCAGCACATGACCGGCCGGGCGCCGGCCGAGGCGGCGGTGGCGGTCCGGCCCCGGACCCCCGACGACGACACCGAGCAGCTGTCGCTGCTGTGACCGGCCGGGCGACCGGGGTCAGCGGTAGGTGGGCTGCAGGTCCGAGCTGACGATCCACATGGCGAAGTACTGGGCGGCGCCGCCGTAGGCGTGGCCCAGTGCCACCCGCGCCCCGTCGACCTGGTAGTCGCCGGCGGTACCCCGCACCTGGCTGGCGGCCTCCAGGCACCGGATCAGCCCCGAGGCCCCGATGGCGTTGGACGACAGCACCCCGCCCGACATGTTCACGGGGAACGATCCGCCCAGCTCGGTCTCGCCGGCATCGGTCATCTTCCAGCCCTCGCCCACGTCGGTGATCAGGTGGCCCTCCAGCCACATCGGCTCGTACCACGAGAACGGCACGTACAGCTCGGCGCAGTCGATCTGCCGGCGGGGATCGGTGATGCCGGCCTTGCGGTACAGCGCCTCGGCGCAGTCGACCCCGGCCTGGGGTCGCACCGGGTCGCGCCCGGGGAACGACGAGAACTCGGTCCGCTTGGCGTGGGCGACGACCCACGCGGGCGGGCGCGGGCTGCGGCGGGCCACGTCCTCCGAGCCCAGCACGACGGCGGCGGCCCCGTCCGACGACGGGCACGACTCCAGGAAGTGCAGCGGGTCCCACAGCATCGGCGACTCCCGCACGGTGTCGACCGAGATGTTCTCGATGCGCAGGTGGGCATGGGGGTTGCGGAGCGCGTTGCGCCGGTCCTTCACCGCCACCTGCCAGCCGATGTGCTCGGGGGCGCCCGACCGCGAGATGTAGCTGCGGATCCAGGGGGCGAACGTGCCGCCCGCGCCCTGGCCGCCCGACTTGCCGCCCGACAGCGCCCAGGTCGCGTTGCCCTCCGACTGCTTCTCGTAGCAGACGACCAGCACCCGCTCGTAACGGCCGGACTCGATCATCGTGACCCCGGTGATCGCGGTCGACGCCCCCACCGACCCCGCCGTGTGGACCCGGTGGATGGGCTTGCCCACCGCCCCCAGCGCGTCGGCCAGCGACAGCTCGGGCATCATCACGCCCTCGAGGGCGTCGGGGGCCTTGCCGATCACCACCGCGTCCACGTCGGCGAACGTGAGGCCGGCATCCTCCAGCGCCTCCAGCGCCGCCCACCGGACCAGGCCGTCCAGGGTCACGTCGAGCCGGCGCCGGTAGTCGGTCTGGCCGATGCCGATCACCGCGCACGGTCGGGCCATCACGCTGCTCCTTCCAGCACGCACACCAGGTTCTGTTGCAGGGCCGGGCCGCTGGTGGCGTGGGCCACCGCCCGCCCGGCCTCGCCGGCCGCCACCCGGGCGGCGGCCTCGACCACCCGCACCAGGCCGGTGGCCATCACGGGATCGCCGGCCAGCGGCCCGCCCGACGGGTTGATGCGGGTGCCGTCGCCCTCCAGGCCGAGGGCGGCCCGCAGCACGATCTCCTCGCACGAGTGGGTGACCATCAGCTCGGCCACGTCGACCGGCCGGTCCCCGACTCCGGCGCCGGCGGCGGCGAGGCGGGTGGAGGGCGAGTCGGTCAGGTCCCGCAGACCGAGGTGGTGGCTGTCGATGCGGTGGTCCATGCCGGCGATCCAGACCGGGGTGTCGGTCAGCTCCCGGGCCCGGTCCCCCGCCACCAGCACCACCGCCGCCGCCCCGTCGGCGATGGCCGAGCGGTCGTGGCGGCGCAGCGGGGCCGTCGAGTAGGGCGCGGCCAGCAGGTCGTCGACCGCGTGCTCCCCCGCCACCAGGGCGTGGGGGTTGCTCGTCGCGTCGGCCAGGCTGCGGGCCACCACCTCGGCGAACGCCCGCTCGCTGGCCAGC
>DASXRH010000737.1:0-2395 GCA_036506715.1 Acidimicrobiales bacterium | reverse complement strand
CCTGCTCGGGATCGCCGAGGGCGTCTTCGCCGCCACGCTCGCCGCCCGCCGCCCCGCGATCGTCCCGCCCGGGCGGACGCGGGCGTTCCTTGCCCCGCTCGACATCGAGGTGCTCGACCGGCCCGAGCTGGTCGACCTCATGCGCCGGCTCGGCATCCGCACTGTGGCGGCGTTCGCCGCGCTGCCCGGCAGGGACGTGGCGGCTCGGTTCGGCCCGGGTGGCGCGCTGGCGCATCGGCTCGCCCGGGGGCTCGACGAGCGTCCGGTGGTGGCCCGCCGTCCACCTCTGGACGCCACCGTGACCAGCACGCTCGACCCGCCGGTCGAACGGATCGACGCCGCCGCGTTCGCCGCCCGTACCCTCGCCGAGCAGCTCCACGACCTGCTCGCCGGCCATGGGCTCGCCTGCACCCGCCTGCGCATCGAGGCGCAGACCGAGCACGGCGAGGAGCTGAGCCGGGTGTGGCGCCACGACGGCGTGCTCACCGCCGCCGACATCGCCGACCGGGTGCGCTGGCAGCTCGACGGGTGGCTGACCGGGCGCACCGGCGACGTCCGGCCGACCGCCGGCATCAGCCTGCTGCGGCTGGTCCCCGAGGAGCTCGTGGAGTCCGGGGGGCTGCAGCTCGGCCTGTGGGGCGACGTCGGCGAGGCCGACGAGCGCGCGCACCGTGCGCTGGCCCGGGTCCAGGGCATGCTCGGGCCGGACGCGGTGGTCACCGCCGTCCTCGGCGGTGGGCGGGGCCCGGCCGACCGGGTCCGGTACGTGCCCTGGCGGGACGAGCGCGCCCCGGCCAGGCCGGACGCCCCATGGCCAGGCCGGCTGCCCGCGCCGTCGCCGGCCACCGTGCTGCCCGAGCCGTTGCCGTGCACCGTCCTCGCCGCGGACGGGGCGCCGGTCGGGGTGACCGGCCGGCACGCGGTGACCGCACCCCCGGCCCGGGTCGCGGTGGGTGGCCGTCCACCCCGGGACGTGCTCGCCTGGGCCGGGCCGTGGCTGGTCGAGGAGCGGTGGTGGGACGCCGCCGCGGCCAGCCGCAAGGCCCGGTTCCAGGTGCTGGTGGCGAGTCCGACCGAGCCGGTCGCCCCGGCCGAGCTGGTCTGCCCGGCGGGGGTGGGTGGCTCGGTTGAGGTGGGTGGCTCGGTCGAGGCGGTTCGCCCGGCGGAGGGGAGTGCGGGCGGCCCGGTGGTCGGTCCGGTGGCGGTGGGCGGCTCGGCGGGGGCGGTCTGCCCGGCGGAGGAGAGTGCGGGCGGTTCGGCCGAGGCGGGCGGCCCGGTGGTCGGTCCGGTGGCGGTGGGCGGCTCGGCGGGGGCGGTCCGTCCGGCGGAGGAGGCTGGACGGGCCGGCGGGGGCGGTCCGGTGCGGCTGGTGGACGGCGCGGGGGCCGTGGGCACCGGCCTCCTGCTGGTCCTGGCCGGAGGCCGCTGGTGGGTCGAGGCGGTGTACGACTAGATGGGGTGGGCCAATCCGCCGGTGCCGTGGTCACACCTGGAACGGGCGCTCTCCGGGCGCCCGCCGGTGGAGGCCGACGGGGGCGACAGCCCGGCCTGGTCGCGCAAGCGGGGCCCGTACACCCCGCCGGAGCAGTCTCCCCGGCGCCCCGAGAACGCCGTGCCTTACGCCGAGCTGCACTGCCACTCGAACTTCAGCTTCCTCGACGGCGCGAGCCACCCCGAGGAGCTGGCGGAGGAGGCGGTCCGGTTAGGACTGACGGCGCTGGCGGTCACCGACCACGACGGAATGTACGGGGTGGTGCGCTTCGCCGAGACCGCGAAGGCGTACGAGCTGAAGACCGTGTTCGGCGCCGAGCTGAGCCTCGGCCTGAGCGGGCCGCAGAACGGCGTGCCCGACCCAGAGGGCGAGCACCTGCTGGTGCTGGCCCGCGATCCGGAGGGATACCACCGGCTCTGCAGGGCGATCAGCGTCGCCCAGCGGCGGGGCGAAGAGAAGGGGCGCCCCGTCTACGACCTGGACGAGCTCGGCGGCGCCCACGACGGGCACTGGCTGGTGCTCACCGGCTGCCGCAAGGGCGCGGTGCCCCGCGCGCTGGCCACCGGCGGGCTCGACCTGGCGGACCGCGAGCTGGCGAGGCTGGTCGCGCTCTTCGGCGCGGAGAACGTCGTGGTCGAGCTCACCGACCACGGCTACCCGCTCGACTCCACCCGCAACGACGCCCTGGCCGCGCTCGCGAGCCGGCGCCGGCTCGACCTGGTCGCCACCAACAACGTGCACTACGCCACCCCGTCCCGGCGCCGGTTGGCCACCGCGCTCGCCGCGGTCCGGGCCCGGCGCAGCCTCGACGAGCTGGACGGCTGGCTGCCGCCGGCGGCCACCGCGCACCTGCGGTCGGGGGAGGAGATGACCGCGCTGTTCGCCCGCTACCCGCGCGCGGTG
>DASXRH010000736.1:0-4922 GCA_036506715.1 Acidimicrobiales bacterium | reverse complement strand
TAGTGGACCGGCCCACCCCGGCCGCCACCCGCGGTGGCGGACGCCAGGGTGCGAACGCGTGTTCCCGACAGGTCCGGGGAGGTGCACGCTACCCTCGCTCAGCCCTGGGGTTGGTTCCACTCGGTCCAGCCGACGCCCGCGCGGCCGGTGGCGGGGTCGCGGAAGCGGCACAGCGCCCGGGGGAAGCGGGACAGCCGGCCGGTGCCGTCGTCGAGCAGCACGGGAGCGAAGGCCACCGGGTCGATGGCCAGGGTCATGTCGTCGAGGGTGAAGGTGGCGGCGGTCGGGAAGCCGTGGTCGCCCAGCGTGGCCTCGGTGGCCGTGAACGCCACGCCGGCCAACGGCCCGCCCGGGGGTTGGACGTAGCCCGGGTGGTAGGGCAGCGGGTCGTCGGCCAGCCGGGGCACCGTGCCGTGGAAGCGGGTGCCGTCGTCGAGGGCGCCGGCGGTCCAGGTCCAGCCGAGGGTCCACCAGTCGCGCTGGCCCCACGAGTGGTCGCGCTGGCCGATGGCGTCGAGCTCGATCCGCTCGTCGCCCACCAGGACCTCGCCGTGGACCCGGCACGGCACCTCGTAGCGGGTGGTGCCCGGCGGGTAGGGGTAGGCCGAGCCGTCGGTGTCCCACTCGAGGTCGAGCCCGAAGGGCACCCGGTCGCCCCGGGCGGGGCCGTACACGGCGGCCGGGTCGTCGACGCCGAGGGCGAACGCCTCGCACGCCAGCGTCATGTGGTCGAAGGGGACCTCGACCGTGTGGTCGGCCCACAGGCCCTCGCCCCGGATCTCCAGCGCACCGGCCCGGGGCGGGGCCACGTCGTGGTCGATCACGATGACCAGGGGCCGGTCCTCTCCCACCAGGCACGCCCAGTACCAGCACGCGCCCTGGTTGGGGTAGAGCCCCAGGCGGACGTAGCCGCCCAGCGCCCCGTCGGCGGTGGCGAAGTCGAAGTACCAGGACTCGTTCCACCAGTCGCCCTCGCCCACCGGGTGGTGGCGCTCGTCGGCGGCGGTGAGCCCGGCGGGCACGGTGTCGGTCATCCGCCGAGCTTGGCACGCGGGCCGCGCACGCGGGGATGGCCGGGCCGGGGCCGGTAGTTTGCGGCCGTGCGCTACCTGAGCCCCGAGTGGATCGCCGCCGCCGGGCGGGCCCTCGCGGCCGACGCCGACCTGGGGGCGGCGCTGGCCGGGCTCGAGCTCACGGTCGAGCAGGTGGTGACCGGCGGGCCCGACGGCACGGTGGTGTGGCGGCTGGACGTCGTCGACGGCCATGTGGCGCTGACCGCCGGCGTCCCGACCGACGCCAGCCCGCCCGACCTGCGGTTCACCACCGACTACGCCACCGCCGCCGCGGTCGCCGCCGGTGACCTCGGCGCCCAGCGGGCCTTCGTCGAGGGTCGCCTCCGGGTGGGCGGCGACCTGTCCCTGCTCACCGTCCACCAGCGGGCCATGGCCGCCGTCGGCGACGCCCTGGCCGCCGTGCGGGCCGAGACCAGCTACGCATAGTGGAAAGCGCATCTGTCCCGGCGATCATCCACGTGACTTCTACGAGCGCCCACCAGGGAGACTCACCGTGCCCGAGATGCCCGAGGTCCAGGCCCACGCCGAGCGGCTCACCGAGGCGTACGGCGGCGCCGAGCTCGCCAGGTTCCGGCCCATCACCTTCACGGCCCTCAAGACCTTCGCCCCACCTCCCGAGGCCGCGCTCGGCTTCCCGCTCGAGGAGGTGGGGCGGCGTGGCAAGCACCTGCTGCTGCGGTTCGAGCCGGTCACCTTCGTCGTCCACCTCATGCAGGGCGGCCGGCTCAAGGACGACCCCAAGCAGGCGGCCAAGCCCCGCGGCGGCCAGGCCCGGTGGTCGTTCGCCGACGGCCGGGCCCTGCTGCTGACCGAGGCCGGCACCGAGCGCCGGGCCGGCGTGTGGGTGGTCGAGGGCGACCCCGACGACCAGCCGCCGCTCGACCACCTGGGCCCCGAGGCCGAGACCCTCGACCGCGACTCGCTGGCCAAGCTGCTCGCCGAGCACCCCATGCGCCTCCACGGCTGGCTGCGCGACCAGCGCATCCTGGCCGGCCTCGGCCGCCGCCTGGCCAACGAGATCTGCCACCGGGCCGAGCTGTCGCCGTTCGCGTCGACGGCCAAGCTGGACGCCGACGCCGTCGACCGCCTGCACGCCGCCATCGGCGAGTGCATCGCCGAGTCGTTGGCCTACGAGCGCACCCGGTCCGACATGTCGTCCTCGGCCGAGCGCCCGGGCGCGGTCCACCACCGCGAGGGCGAGGCGTGCCCGGTGTGCGGCGACACCGTCCGGGCCGTCGAGTACCGCAGCTACACGGTCAACTACTGCCCCACCTGCCAGACCGGCGGCAAGGTGCTGGCCGACAACACGACCAGCCGCTTCCTCAAGTAGCCCGGGTCAGCCCGGCTGCGCCTCGAGGAAATCCCAGGTGGCAGGGAAGGGCGGCGCCGGCCCGGCCGAGGTCGAGATGATGCCCGCCGCCGGTCCGGCCGCCCCGGTGAACCAGGCGGCCGGCACGTCCTGGGGCGGCCCGACGGCGACCGGCGGGCCCCCGTCGACCGCCGCGCCGGCCGTCACCGTGTGGGCCGCCGGGTCGACGTGCAGGAACAGGTCGACCGCCCCCGGACCGGGCCAGACCGGTCCGGGCACGGTCACGGTCGTGGGCACGCCGCCCACCTCCCGGATCAGGGCGAACCCGCCGACCCCGTCGTTGGCGGCCACCACGACCTTGACGTAGCCGTCCTGGGTGCCGTCGCCCACGAACAGGCCGTAGGACTGGGCCCCCGCGGGCGCCACCCCCGAGAACGGGGCCGGGAGCCGGGTGTGGACCGTGAACGGCCCGCTGCCCGCATCCACGTCCAGCCCCACCTGGAACCCGTTGGCCTGCGTGCCGCCCGGCCCGAGGGCGTCCCCGTCGCCCACGGCGTCGACGGTCAGCACCCCGGCCGCCCCGCCGGCGGTCATGCCGGCGGGGTCGAAGCGGTCGAGGTAGTCGGTGGCGCCGTCGGCCATCAGCCCGGTGAAGCCGAGCCCGAGCAGTCCACCAGCGGGCGTGGCGTCGTTGTCCCAGGTCAGGACCACCGGCAACGCCGAGGCGGGCCCTCGCCCGTTGGCTGGGTCGACGGCGAACGGGTCGGCGGCGTCGGCCAGGCCGTCGCCGTCGTCGTCGGGGTCCGTGCGGTCGGACACGTGGTCGCCGTCGGCGTCGGGGGGCGTGTCGGCGGCCGAGCACGGGTTCGTGCCGTTGGCGATCTCGTCCGCGTTGGTGAACCCGTCGCCGTCCTCGTCGAGCGCGGGGTCGTCCGCCCCCGTGCACGGCGCGTCCGCGGGCTCGAGCACCACCACCCCGTTGCCGTCGAAGTCGGCCACCCAGATCGTGCCGGGGAAGGGGTCGGCGTCGCCCTGGGCGGTGACGTCGAGGGGCAGGTTGGCGACCTGGGCCGCCAGCACCGTGCGGGACGTGACGGCGTCGCCGTCGGCACTGAGCTGGATGCGGTAGATGGCGCCGTCGAACGCCGCCGCCAGGAGGTCGCCCTGCATGGCTCCCCCGAAGGTGGACGCCGTGTACTCGTCCAGCCCGTTGGTCGAGAACCCGAAGGTGGCCATGGCCGGGCCCTGGACCGGGGTGCGGTAGTCGCACTGCCGGGGGTCGGCCGCGGACACCGGCGACTGGGGATTGGCGGCGTTGAACGTGTTGGCCCGGTTGGCCCGGGTCGGGTTGGGGTGCCCGCCGTAGAACCCCAGCCCGGCGATGCGGATGAGCTCGTCGGCGTCGGTGTGGCTGGTCTCCACCGTGGCGTTGGTGCACGCGCCGGTGGCGTCGTCGGGCAGCGGGGCGCCGCCCCAGCCGGCGTTGGCGCCGTTGTCGATGGTGTACAGCCGCCCGGCCTGGGTGATGACCAGGTCGTAGGGGTTGCGGAACCCGGGCGCCAGCACCTGGACCGGCCCCCCCGCCACCAGCCGGGCCTGGTTCTTGCCGTTGTTGCCGCCGAAGGGGTCGCCGGCGTCGGCGGTGCCGGGCCGGTCCTCGTCGTCGAGGGTGGGCAGCACGTAGGTGGTCGACCCGATGGCCGCCAGGTCGACCGACAGCACCGCCGCCGACAGGGCGAACTCCGGCAACGCCGCGAAGTTGTGGGAGGGCGCCCCCATGTTGGTGTTTCCGCCGTAGGCCACCAGCAGGATCGACGTGCCCGGCACCAGGGCCAGGCCGTTGCCGGTGTGGTTCTCCTCCGACCGGGGCAGCCCCCGGACGAGGTCGGTCTTCTGCCACCCTGCGCCCACCTTGGTGAGGCGGCTCAGCACCCCCGAGTTGGTGTCGAGACCGAGGTCCTGGCCCGAGGTTCCGGCGCCGATCCGGGGGTCGCTCGACACCGCGTAGATCACCGGCTGGTCGGCGGTCCCCGTGACCAGCAGCCCGGTGACCAGCCGGCCGCTCACCGCCGGGGCGGGCACCCCGTTGTCGTCGTGGTTGGGGATGGCGCGGATCTGGGTCAGCGTCTCGGTGGCGGTCGCCTGGTACTGGCCGGGGCCGGTGCGGGAGACGGTGAAGATCTTGATGGTGCCGTCCACCTGGGCGACGTACAGGCGGCCGTCGGGGCCGAACTGCAGCGACGTCGGGGCCGGCACCGGCGCCCCGGCCAGCGTCGAGCGGCCGAACCCCGGGTTGTCGGCCACCGGCGGGCTGGCCGTGGCCGAAAGGGGCACGGCCAGGCTGCCGCCCACCCCGTCATGGCCCACCACCAGCGTGGCCGTGCGGGTGCCGCTGACCTCGGGCAGCACGTGCACGGTGACGGGCAGCGAGGCGCCGGGGGCCAGCGTGACGGGCAGCCCGCCGGCCACCCGGGCGTCGAACATGGCCCCGTCCGGACCGGTCATGGTCAGCGACGACACGGTGATGGGCGCGCTGGCGC
>DASXRH010000735.1:0-2729 GCA_036506715.1 Acidimicrobiales bacterium | reverse complement strand
CCGCCGCCGCGGCCTCGGCCACCGCCGGCACCGTGCCGTCGCCGGGCACGGCCCGCAGGTCGACGGCGCCGCCGGTGGTCACCAGCCGGCAGAAGGCGACGGGCGCGTGCGCGCCCCGCTCGCCCAGGGCCTCGTACACCGCCACCAGGTCGTCCCAGGCCACGGTGGTCACGGTCGTGCCGGCCTCGACGACCACCCCCCGCTCCAGGAGGTGCACGACCAGCGGGTGGCGGGCCCGGCCCCGGCTCCGGCCCACCCCCGACACCACCGCCGCACCGAGGCCCGCGGCGCCGGCCGCCGCCAGCACCCGGTCGTCGGGACCGACGCGGGCCCTGACGTCCGCCGCCGCCCGGGCCCGCCGCCGCCGGCCGTGGGCCACCACCGCCAGCAGCCCGGTCCCGCCGAAGATGCCGGCCAGCCCCAGGTAGGCCCGGCTCACGTCGTCCAGCTGGTCGGCCTTCTCGGTGTAGGAGATCGTGGCGGGCACGGCCCCCTGGCGGGCGCACCAGTCGTCGGGGCCCATGGGGCGCCCGCCGCAGCGGGGGGCGCCCGTGCCGGTGAGCACGCTCAGCACCAGGGCCACGAGCCCGCCGGTGATGGCCAGCCAGCGCACGGCTCAACCCCCCGTGCGGCCGCCGGCGACCGTGCGTGGGACCATCGGGCGATGACCGCGACCGGCCCGTTCGCCCCCGAGCGCCTCGACGCGGTGCTGGCCATGACCACCCCCACCGTGGCCTGGGACGACGCCCCCAGCGGCTGCACCATCTGGCTCAAGCTCGAGTACCAGCTGCCCAGCGGGTCGACCAAGGACCGGCTGGCCGCCCACGTGCTCAGCCGGGCGGTGGCGGCGGGACGGGTCCACCCGGGCACTACGGTGGTCGAGGCGTCCAGCGGGTCGACGTCCATCGCCTTCGCCATGGCCTGCGGCGCCCTCGGGGTGCGGTTCGTGGCCGTGCTGCCCGAGGGGGTGTCCAACGAGCGGCTGCTCATCATCCGTCGCTACGGCGGCGAGTGGGCTCTGGTCCGGGCCGAGGCGGGCATGCCCGGCGCCATCGCCGAGACCGAGCGCATGGCGGCGGCCGACCCCTCGGTGTTCCTGCCCCGCCAGTTCACGAACCCCGACAACGCCGCCGCCCACGAGCTGCACACCGGTCCCGAGCTGGTGGCGGCCGTGCAGGCCGCCGGCGCCCGGCTCGACGGCTTCGTGGCCGCGGTGGGCACGGCGGGGACCCTGATGGGCGTGGGCCGCGCGCTGCGGCGCCTGTACCCGGACGCCGCCCTGGCCCGGGTGGTGGTGGCCGGCGAATCGGTCGACGCCGAGCAGGGCGGTCCGACGTGCCTCGGCATCCCGGGGGTGGTCGACTGCCTGTCGGGCCTGCTCGACGAGGACGAGCTGGGCTGCCACCCGCCGATCCCCGTGCCCCGGGCCGATGCCATGGCCGCGGCCCGCGAGCTGGCCCGCCGCGGGTACCCGGTGGGGCCGTCGAGCGGGCTCAACCTGGCCGGCGCCCGGCGCCTCGCCGCCGAGCTGGGCCCCGGGCACCACGTCGCCACCGTGTGCTGCGACCGCATGGAGCGCTACTTCTCCACCGATCTGTTCGACGACCTGCGCCCCGACGGGTGACACGCTGACGATCGTGCGCCCGACCTGCGGCGCGCCACCCCCGGGAAACTCCCGGTTCGGTTCCCGGGTCACGACCGTGTTCTTGCAGCTACCGTGCAATCGGGGGCAGCCTGTCGAGCACCACACATGGGGGGGATGCGGCATGGAGGCAGCGTTTGTGTCGGTCGGGACACCGGCCGGCGACATCCGGATCGGCGGCGAGGTCGCCCCGGGCTTCGAGGGCGTGCGCGACGCCTTCGCCCGCAACTTCGCCGAGCACGGCGAGGTCGGCGCGGGGTTCTCGCTGGTGGTCGACGGGCGCACCGTCGTCGACCTGGTGGGCGGCGTGGCCGACGCCGCCACCGGCGCGCCCTACACCCCCGACACCCTCCAGCTGGTCTTCTCCACCACCAAGGGCGCCGCCGCCATCTGCGCCAACCTGCTCGCCCAGCGGGGCGAGCTCGACGTCGACGCCCCGGTGACCGCCTACTGGCCCGAGTTCGGGGCGGCGGGCAAGGGCGAGATACCGGTCCGCTGGCTGCTGTGCCACAAGGCCGGCCTGCCGTTCGTCGACGCCCCGATCGGGCTGGCCGACGCGCTGGCCTGGGACCCGCCGGTCGAGGCGCTGGCCGCCATGACCCCGATCTGGGAGCCGGGCACCGCGCACGGCTACCACGCCGTGACCTACGGGTGGCTGGTGGGCGAGGTGGTGCGGCGCATCACCGGCCGCAGCCTGGGCACCTTCTTCGCCGACGAGGTGGCCGGCCCGCTGGGCCTCGAGTTCTGGATCGGGCTGCCCGACGACCAGCAGGCCCGGGTGGCCCCGCTCACCAACCGGGGCCTGCGCCGGGCCGACGGCGCCGCCGACCCCGGCGACGGCCAGGCAGGCCTCACCGAGCAGATCGAGCAGCTCCTCGGCCCCGGCAGCCTGCTGGTCAAGGCGCTGGCCGGCACCGCGGCGCTGGCCTTCGCCGGCGACGGGGTGTTCAACCGGCCCGACCTGCGGGCAGCCGAGCTGCCCGCCGCCAACGGCGTCACCACCGCCCGGTCCCTGGCCCGCATGTACGCGGCGGTCATCGGCCCGGTCCCCGACGGCGGCGGCGGCACGATCGGTCACCTCCTCGAC
>DASXRH010000734.1:0-9845 GCA_036506715.1 Acidimicrobiales bacterium | reverse complement strand
CGAGGACATCAACAACGCCGTCAGCCTCAACACCGCACTGATGACGTCGTCGCGGGTGGTGGGCCCGGCGCTGGCCGGCCTGCTGGTGACCACGGTCGGCTACCAGTGGGCCTTCTTCGGCGACGGTCTGTCCTACCTGGCCGTGCTGGCCGGTCTGTACATGATGCGCACCGAGGAGCTGCGCCCGGCGCCCGTCACCCCCAGGGCCAAGGGCCAGGTGCGGGCCGGGCTGCGCTACATCCGCCAGCAGCCCGAGCTGTTCGTGCCGTTGGCGATGATGGCCGTGGTCGGCACGCTGTCCTACAACTTCGCCACTGTGTTCCCGCTGTTCGTCACCCGCGACCTGGGTGGCAGCGCCGCCACCTTCACCGCGCTGTTCTCGGTGGTCAGCATCGGGTCGCTGATCGGCGCCCTCGTCATCGCCCGCCGGGCCTCGGTGGGGGTGCGCCAGGTGGGCCTGGCCTCGCTGGCCTACGGGGCGACCATGGCGGTCATGGCGCTGGTCCCCAACGTGGAGGCGGCGCTGGCGGTGGGCGTCGTGCTCGGCCTGGCGTCCGTCTCGTTCATCGTCTCGTCCACCACGATCGTGCAGGTCAGGGCCGCCCCCGAGATGCGGGGAAGGGTCCTGGCCGTGCAGGCCATGCTGTTCCTCGGCAGCACCCCGGTGGGCGCGCCCATCGTCGGCTGGGTCGCCGACCAGTTCGGTGCCCGCTACAGCGTCGGCCTGGGTGCCCTGGCCGCGGTGGGCGCAGGGCTGTGGGGCCTCTCGACCCTGCGGGGCCAGGCCGAGCAGCCGGCCCCGGCGCTCGCCGGCGCGGGCGCCAACGGCAACGGCAACGGCGCCCACCCGGGCCGGAAGGTCGAGGCCGACGTCGAGGGCGGCGTGGGCGAGATCCAGGGCTCGGTCAGAGCCTGACGCGTCATGTCGCCGACCGTGGCCCTCGATGTCGTCGACGGCCCTCAGCTTCCGGGCTGGTCGAGGCGGGCCGCGGCCTGCGTCGGCTGGAACAGCTCGACCGGGTTGCCCGACGGGTCGTCGACCAGGATCTGGCGGCCGCCCACCCCCTCGACGACGTCGTTGCGGAAGTGGGCCCCGGCGACCCGCAGGTCGGCGACGAGGGCGTCGAGGTCGTCGACCTCGAGCGAGAAGCGGTTCCATCCGCCGGGCGCCGGCACGGTGCCGTCGGGCATGGCCTGCCCGCCTCCCGGCCCGCCGCCGGGGGCGCTGAGCACCAGGCGCAGGTCGCCCCGGGCCAGCATGGCGAACGTCGGCGCGGGGTGCATGACCTCGGTGAACCCCAGGTGGCCGGTGTAGAAGGCCAGGCCCGCGTCGACGTCGTCGACGATGTAGCGCACGCTGACGGTCGCCATCGTCTCGCTCCTTCCCGTGGTACGCCGCCCCACCCTTGCTAGCACCGCGGGTGCGGGTCGATCGTCCGCTCCCGGTTTCGCGCCCAGGCCTTCGTCCTGCACATCTGCGCCTAGAGTCCCGGCGGGACACGAGGAGGCGCGTTGGATCCGATCCTCACCGCACTGGCGGACCAGATGGCAGAGCTGGCGGGCTTGCTCGACCCGCTGGACGAGGCGGGGTGGCAGGCCCCGACGCCGTGCCCCGGCTGGACGGTCAGCGACGTGGTGCTGCACCTGGCCCAGACCGACGAGATGGCCGTGGCCAGCTTGGGGGGCCGGTTCGCCGAGGTGGTGGCCGAGCTGACCGCCGGGGCGCCGGCGGCCGACGTCGACGAGGGCGCGGGGCTGATGGTGGCGCGCCAGCGGGGGGCGCCCGGGCCCGAGGTGCGGGACCGCTGGCAGCACAGCGTCGACGTCCTGCTGGCCGAGTTCGGCGTGAGCGACCCCCACGACCGAGTCCCGTGGGTAGCGGGCGAGCTGTCGGTGGCCACGCTGGCCACCACCCGGCTGGCCGAGACCTGGGTCCACACGACCGACGTGGCCGCCGCCCTCGGCGTCGAGCTGGCACCCACCGACCGGCTATGGCATGTCGCCCGGGTGGCCTGGCGCACGCTGCCCTACGCGTTCGCGCGCGCCGGGCGGGCGCTCAGCGGACCGGTGACGTTCGTGCTGCGGGCGCCGTCGGGCGACGCCTGGACCTTCGAGTCCGACGACGCCGACGAGGCCGAGGTGCTGACCACCGTCGAGGGTAACGCCGCGGACCTGTGCCTGGTGGCCGGGCAGCGACGCGACGCGGCCGACACCGGGCTGCGCGGCGACGGCCCCGACGCCGCCGGCGTCCTGGCCCTGGTGCGCACCTTCGCCTGACGCCCGTCCGGAGCCGGACGGGTGCATTCTCGGGTGGCCCGTTCGCCGGTGCGTCACCCGCACCGGGTGACGCCACCGTCCGGCCGCCGGGCCCACGCTGGAGGGACCCTGGCGGCAGGAGGAATCGGCGCGCATGGCACCAGATCGAGAGGCCGACCCGACCGACGAGCAGCCCGACGAGGCGGCGCACGAGCAGCCCGAGGTGGAGCCCGACGAGCAGCCCGAGGTCGAGTCCGAAGTCGAGCCCGACGACCAGGCGCACGAGCAGCCCGAGGTCGAGACCGTCGAGCAGGCGCACGAGCAGCCCGAGGTCGAGCCCGTCGAGCAGGCTGACGAGCAGCCCGAGGTCGAGACCGTCGAGCAGGCTGACGAGCAGCCCGACGAGCGGCCCGAGGTCGAGCCCGTCGAGCAGGCCGGCACGGAGCCCGGGATGGAACCCCCCGCATCGGCCGACGAGCAGGCCGAGGTGGAGCCTTCCGTGTCGGCCGAGGAGCAGGCCGAGCTCGACCGCCTGCGGGCGGAGCTGGCCGAGCTGCGGGCCCACCAGCGCGCGGGCGCCGGGGGCGACGGGCCCCGGCGGCGCCGGGGGGTGGGCAGCCTGCGCTGGGCCTTCAGCATCGCGCTGGTCGTGCTGGCCTCGCTGCTCACCATCGTGGCCGTGGTGGCTCGTTACGCCCGCAGCCAGGTCCTCGACACCGACCGCTATGTCGCCACGGTGTCGCCCCTGGCCGAGGACCCGGCGGTGCAGAACGCCATCGCCACCCAGGTCACCAACGAGATCTTCCGGCGGCTGGACGTCGAGGCGGTGACCAAGGACGCCCTGTCCCGCCTGACGGCGCTGGGCGCCCCCCAGATCGTCGAGGGGCTGGCCACGCCGCTCGCCGACCAGGTCCAGAGCTTCACGCGCAGCGAGGTCGACAAGGCCGTGACCTCTGCCGAGTTCGCCCGGCTGTGGGACCAGGCCAACCGGGCCGCCCACAAGCAGGTGGTGGCCGTGCTCACGGGCAAGTCCGACGGGGCGGTCGAGGTCAAGGAGGGGGCGGTGACCGTCGACCTCGGCGTCGTCGTCGACCGGGTCAAGCAGCGGCTGGTCGACCGGGGCTTCTCGCTGGCCCAGAACATCCCCGAGGTCCACTCCACATTCACGCTGGTGGAGTCCGAGCAGCTCACCAAGGCCCAGCGGGCGGTGCGGCTGCTCGACCGCACCGCCACCGCCCTGCCCTTCATCGTGATCGGCCTGGCGGCCGCGGCCGTGTTCGTCGCCCCCAACCGGCGCCGGGGGCTGCTGATCGCCGCGCTGGGCGTGGCGATCAGCATGGTGCTGCTGGCGGCGTCGCTGGCCCTCGTCCGCAACTGGTACCTCGACAACGCCGCCCCCAGGGCGATGTCCGCCTCGGAGGCGGTGGGCGTGGCCGCCACGCTGCTGTCACCGCTACGCACCGCCATGCGCGCGGTGCTGGTGCTGGGCCTGGTGGTGGCGCTGGCCGCCTTCCTGGCCGGGCCGTCGGGGGCGGCGGTGTGGATCCGCTCGCTGTTCGGGCGGGCCCGCGCCTTCGCCCAGGGCCGGGTCGAGGGCGAGCGCTCGCCGTCGACCGTGGAGGCCTGGATCGGCGCCCACAAAGTGGCGCTGCGCATCGCCGTCGTGGCCGTGGGCGTGCTGGTGCTGGCCTTCTGGACGTACCCCAGCGGGGCGCTCGTCCTGTCCATCGTGGTGCTGGTCCTGGCCGGCCTGGCGCTGATCGAGGTGTTCGGGTGGTCGGCGCCGTCCTCGCCGGCGCCCACGGGCTGACGGAAGCACCGGCTCCGAGATCACGTCGGCTCCGGCGATATCGGCCCCGCCGGGCGCGGCGGGCAGCGTCGCCCGCAAGGGGTGGGCCACCAGGGTGGGGCTAGCCGGCCACCAGCCAGACGACCTCGGTCTCGAGCTCGGCCGGGTCCTCGTGCCAGTCGCCGTAGATCTCCCAGCGGGGCCCGGCGAGCTCGTAGCCGTTGTCCTTGCACCAGACGTGGACCGCGTCGTGGGCCGCGGCCAGGTGCTCGTACGAGCCCCGGTGCACGGTGCGGGCCACCGTGCCGGCGGGCAGGACCGACGGGGCGACCCGGCCGGTGGGCTCGAAGGTCCGGATGACCTGCACGCCCACCTCGACGCTGGGCAGCCCGTCCCAGTAGAGGATCACGTTGTGGCCGTCGGTGCGCAGGTCCTCGCCCCGGACCAGCGCCCACACCTCGTCGAACGCCGCGCCGGCGGCGGCCGGCAGCTCGGGCCAGGTGGTGGTCATGGCCACGACCGCCGTGGGGACCTCGGGGGCGTCGACGACCTCGATCTCGTAACCCACGGGCGGCGACGCTACACCTGGATCTCGCTCTTGGTCCGGCCCCTGCTCGACCACCAGCGGTCGATGCGGCCCAGCCGGAAGCGCTCGGGCTTCTCGTCGTCGGCCAGCAGCCCGGTCTCGAGCCACAGGCGCTTGAGGTGGCGGACCCGGCCGCCCGCGCGGTCGTCCTCGTAGGCGTCGCGGCCGTGGAGCACGTGGTAGTTGTTGATGAACTGCATGTCGCCGGCCTGCATCCCCATGGCCACCCGGTACTGGGGATCGGCGCACATGGCGTCGAGGCGGTCGAGCGCGGCCCGGGCCTCGGGCGTGGGCCGGGGGGCGTCGGGGTGGCGACGGCTCGACTCGATGTAGGGCCGGATGTAGCGCACGAACAGCCGCTCGTCGCACCGGGTGAAGACGGGCATCGTGTACCACGACCGGGACCCGGGGGCCTGCTCGCCCCGCAGATCGTAGGGGAACGCCTCGTACAGCAGCGCGGCGGTGGCGGGGTCGTCGCGCACCAGGTCGTTGTGGATGGTCACGGCGTTGGCCACCAGGCTGTCGCCGCCCTCGGCCCCGGCGTCGAGGCAGAACAGGCCGACCAGGTCGGACCCGTCGGAGTGGAACGGCAGCGCCACCCCACCGATCTCGTTGCCCCGGGAGGTGGGGTCGCCGACCGCCTTGCCCTGGTCGGTGACGTCGCCGAGCAGGTGACCCTTGGCGTTCTGCGGCCACGGCTGGCCGAGGTGCATGCCGACGCCCCAGTAGATGGCGGAGGCCCGGTCCTTGCCGTAGCGCTCGACGGGCAGGCCCCGGATGAGGACCATGCCCCGGCCGTCGATGAGCTCGCGGGTCACGGCGTCGAGCTCGGGGCCGAGGGTGGGCAGCGGGAACAGCTCGCGGGTGATGTCGAGCACGTCGTCGACCCGGGCCTCGGCGTGGACCAGGGCGGCGTCGAGCTCGGCCAGGTGGCCGCCCGTGAGGTGGAAGATGTAGCTGTCGCCGACCTCGTCGGTGCGCCACTCGCAGCCCTCTTCGAGGACGACGGGGGCGACGGTCTCGCTGGCGGTCATCGCGTTCCTCCGGAGGCGGGGGCGGACGGGGCGGGCTGGGGCCCGCGGACGAGCCGGCCGGGCAGGGCGCCGGTGGCCTCGCCGTTCTCGTAGGTGACCGCGCCGGCCACGACCGTGGCCACGTAGCCGTCGGCCGCCTGCACCAGCCGGCGGCCGCCGGCGGGCAGGTCGTGGCGCATCTCGGGGCGCCGGGCGGTCAGGTTGTCGAAGTCGATGACGTTGACGTCGGCCCGGTACCCGGGGGCCAGCACGCCCCGGTCGAGCAGGCCGACGGTGCGCGCCGTGTCCTGGGTGTGCTGGCGCACCAGATAGGGGAGCGGCAGCCGCCCGGTGGCCCGGTCACGACCCCACAGGGCCAGCAGCGTGGTGGGGAACGAGGCGTCGCAGATCGTGCCCAGGTGGGCCCCGCCGTCGCCCAGCCCCGGGACCGTGTGGGGGTGGGCCAGCATCTCGCCCGCGGCGTCGAGGTTGCCGTCGGCGTAGTTGAGCAGCGGGACGTACAGGAAGGCCCGGCCGTCGTCGGCCAGCAGGTGGTCGTAGGCCATCTCCAGGGGATCGCGCCCGGTGCGCTGGGCCCGGCGGGCGATGCTCGACGCCGGGTCGGGCTCGTAGTCGGGCGGGTCGCCGAGCACGTACATGGCGTCGAAGCCGTCGAGGATGCGGCCGCGGCGGCGCCGCTCCTCGCGCTGCGCGATGCCCGCGGCCACGACCCGGTCCTTGAACCCGGGGTCGCGGAGCACGGCCACCTGGTCGGCCAGGCTGCGGTCGGCGATCTCGCGGTAGACCGGGTTGGTCAGCAGCGGGTGCAGGCTGCACTGCAGCCCGAGCAGCAGGCCGACGGCCCGGGGGGCGACCTGGGCGCTCATGGCCACGCCGTCGGCGTTGGCCTCGCTGAGCAGCTCGAGCTGGCGGCGCCAGCCGTCGCCCCGGGTCTGGACCAGCGAGAACGACAGCGGCCGGCCCGACTCGGCGGCCATGCGCCGGAACAGGCCGAACTCGGCGTCGACGTCGGTGAAGTCGGACACCACCTGGAGCACGCCCCGCCCGGTGGCGCCGATGGCGCGGGCGATGCCGATCAGCTCGTCGGCCTCGGCGGTGAGCGTGGGGGTGGGCTCGCCCCGGCTGGTGCGGTGGTTGAGCGTGCGGGAGGTGGTGAAGCCGAGCGCCCCCGCCTCGATGCCCTCGGCGGCCAGGCGGGCCATCAGCGCGATGTCGTCGGCCGTGGCGGGCTCGCGGGCCGCCCCCCGCTCGCCCATGACGTGCAGCCGCAGGGCGCCGTGGGGCACCTGGAGCGCCACGTCCATGTCGAAGGGGCGGCGGTCGACGGCGTCGAGGAACTCGGGGTACGACTGCCAGTCCCACGACAGGCCCTCGTCGAGCACCGCACCGGGGATGTCCTCGACCCCCTCCATCAGCTCGATGAGACGGGCGTGGTCGCCCGGGTGGACGGGGGCGAAGCCGACGCCGCAGTTGCCGGCCACCACGGTGGTGACGCCGTGCCACGACGAGGGGACCATGCGCTCGCCCCAGCTGGCCTGGCCGTCGTAGTGGGCGTGGATGTCGACGAAGCCGGGGGTGACCAGCAGGCCGTCGGCGTCGACCGTGCGGGCGGCGGCCCCGCCGACCCGCCCGACGGCGGTGACCACGCCGTCGCTGACGGCGACGTCGGCGGTGCGGGGGTCGGCGCCGGTCCCGTCGAGGACGGTGCCGCCCCGGATGACCAGATCGTGCTCGCTCATGTGGCTGCTCGCTCCCGGAGTGCGGGGATCAGTTCGCCCACCACCAGGCGGGTGGAGGTGCGGGCGTCGTCGCGGTCGGAGCCGAAGCCGGGCCCGGTGACGACGAAGCGGTCGATGCCGAGGGCGGCCAGGCCGATCAGCCGGTCGGCGCACACGTCGGGGGGCCCGACGATCGCGAAGCGGTCGACGAACCCGTCGACCAGCGGGGCGGTGTGGTCGGCCCGGTTGCTGAGGTGGTGGTTGCTGTCGTAGCGCCGGCCCACCTCCGCCACCACCGCCCGGTCGGCGTCGGCCAGCCCGGCGCCGGTCGAGCCGGGCATCGACGAGAAGTGCGCGAAGGCGGCTACCGCGCCGCCGATCATGCCGCGGGCGGTGTCGAGGTCGGGGTGGCAGCCGACGTTCACGTAGGCGCCGAACGACACGGCGGCCGGGTCGCGCCCGGCCTCGGCGGCCGCCGTGCGCACCAGGTCGACGGCCCACGCCACCCGGTCGGGGTCGGCGCCGACGGCCAGCGTGACCCGCTCGGCCAGCCGGCCGCCGAGCTCGAGCATCCGGGGGCCGGAGCAGGCCATGTCGAGCGGGACCTTGGGCTGGGTGGCCCGGTCGAGCCACTGGAGCCGGCTGGGGTGGCCGTCGCAGTCGACCGTGCCGCCGGCCAGGTAGGTCTGGAGGTCGGCGCACAGCGCCGCGAACCGGTCGACGGGCATGGGCTTGCGGCCCAGGTGGAACAGGGCGGTGTCGCCCCGGCCGATGCCGAGGGTGAAGCGCCCGCCCGAGGTCTCGCCGACCGTGGCCGCCACGGTGGCGAGGGCCGCGGGGTGGCGGGTGTAGGCGTTGGTGACCCCGGTGGCGAAGCGCAGCGTCGTGGTGGCCTCGGCGGCCAGGGCGGCGGCCACGAACGGGTCGCCCACCAGGTTCTGCGAGTCGGTGAACGTGACGCCGTCCCACCCCGACTCCTCGGCCCGTCGCGCCTGCGCGACCGCGGTGCCCGTCTCGGGGATGCGCATGGTCCACAGCTCCATGTCCAGGGACCCTATAATCTGAACCGTGTTCGAATCAAACACCGTTCGAATTGAGGGACGGCGCCGGCCGACCAGATGGGGCGACCGCGAGCAGCGCCGCCTCGACATCCTCGACGCCGCCCGCAGCCGCATCGCCGAGCGGGGCTACGTGGCGCTCAACATGCGGGACCTGGCGGCGGGCGCCGGGGTGAGCCCCGCCACCCTCTACTCGTACTTCGCCACCAAGGAAGAGCTGTTCGCCACCCTCTACGCCGAGGCCATCCGGGCCCACACCGCCGCCGTCCGGCCGGTGGCCGAGGCCGGGCACGACCTCGAGACGCTGCTCACGCACCTCATCGACGCCCACCTCGAGCTGTACCGTACGTACGGCCGCCACTTCACCCTGTGGTCGGCCATGCGCCACGACGCCGCGGCCGACGCCGCGCGGGTCCCGCGCGAGCTGGTGGCCGAGCTGCGCGCCGCCACCGTCGAGCACAACCGGCTGCAGATGGGCGCGATCCGCGACGCCGCGGCCCGCGGCGGGCGCCGGGTGGTCGACGAGCGACTGGTGCCCTCGTACGTGTGGTCGACGCTGAACGGCCTGGCCGACCACTTCACCAGCGAGCGCAAGGGCCTCGACCCCTTCCCCGCCCGCACGCTCGTCGAGTTCGCCGCCGCCCGCCTGGCCGTGGCCATCACCGAACCCACCTCTTGACAGCGGGCCCCCCGTCGCCCTACCTAGTGGCGGGGGGCTGTGCTGAGGGGGAGACGTCGCGCGCGATGGCGACCGTTGTGAGTTCACCCGGGGCCGGGCCGATCGCGGCCTGGCAGGACCGGGGCTACGCGCTGATCCGGCGCGCCGACGTGGGGGTCCACCGCCGGACCGCCGACATGGTGCAGGAGCTGCTGGCGGCCGGGGCCGAGGTGGTGGCCAGCCGCGTCACCATCGACCCGCCGGGGTCGCCCGGGTCGCCCTGGCAGCGGGCCGCCGACGGGCCGGGCCTGGCCGTGGTGGTGTGGCACGCCCTCACCGACGCCGGGCTCCACAACGGCTGCCCGTGGCTGGTGCCCGGCTCCCACCGAGCCCGGGCCGGCGACCACGACCGCGACGGCGCCATCCCGGTCACGCTGGCGCCCGGGGACGTGCTGGTGCTCGACGCCGGCCTGCGCCACCGCACCACCGCCAACCACAGCCGCGCCAGCCGGGTCGAGGTCGTCGTCCGCTACGCGGCGGTCCGGGTCGCGCCGGACGACATGGTCGACTAGCTCACGCCGCCTCGGCGGACCGCTGCAGGCCACGGCTCACCCGTCGCTCCGCCTCCGGGGTGACCGGGTAAAGGTGACCGGGTAGAACGGTCGCATGGACGACCTCGCCGGCTCGCGCCCGCTCGGCAAGGCACCTGCAACCGGCCTGCAACCGGCGCGGTGTCCACTAGGCCG
>DASXRH010000733.1:0-5427 GCA_036506715.1 Acidimicrobiales bacterium | reverse complement strand
GTTCATCAGCGACCCCGAGGTGCTGCTCGACCGGCTGAAGTCCCAGCTCAAGGAGCGCCTGGCCATCGGCGACCGGGCTCTGACGCTGCAGCTGGTCCCCGGCGCCCCCGACGTCTGGCTGTTCGTCGGCGTCAACGGCGTCGGCAAGACCACCACCATCGGCAAGGTGGCCCGCCGCCAGGCCCTCGACGGGTACACCGTGATCATGGCGGCCGGCGACACCTTCCGGGCCGCCGCCGCCGAGCAGCTCGACACCTGGGCCCAGCGCACGGGGTCCGACATGGTGCGGGGCAACGAGGGCGGCGACCCGTCGGCCGTGGTGTTCGACGCCGTGCAGCGGGCGGCCGCCCGCGGCTACGAACTGGTCCTGGCCGACACGGCCGGCCGGCTCCACACCAAGACCAACCTGATGGAGGAGTTGCGCAAGGTCCGCCGTGTGGCCGACCGCGATCCGGGGAACGTGACCGAGGTGCTCCTCGTGCTCGACGCCACCACCGGGCAGAACGGCCTGGCCCAGGCCCAGCAGTTCACCGAGGCCGTCGACGTGACCGGCGTGGTGCTGACCAAGCTCGACGGTTCGGCCAAGGGCGGCATCGCCCTGGCCATCGAGACCACCCTCGGCATCCCGATCAAGCTGGTGGGACTGGGCGAGACGGTGGATGATCTGGTGGAGTTCGACCCCGACGAGTTCGTCGAGGCCCTGTTCGCATGACTGGAGGTGGCAACGTGTTCCGGACAGTCCTTCTCCCGGTGCGCATGACCTACGGCGTCGGCAAGCTGGGGGTGAAGACGGGGTACCGCGCCGGCCGGCTCTCGGTCGGCTCGACCTACAAGATGGGTCGGTTCGTCGGCCTGTCGCGGCTGCTGGCCCTCGGGCTCGGCATCGGCATCGGGCTGCTCATCGCGCCCACATCGGGCACCGAGCTGCGCGACCGCCTGCGCCGCCAATGGGAGGCCCGGGGCGCGCCGGCCAGCGACGACGCCGTGGCCGAGCGGGTCCGCTACGAGCTGTCCCACTCGCCCCGCACCTGGCACCTGCCCCAGCCGGCGGTCGAGGTGGTGGCCGGCCGGGCCATCCTCACCGGCGACGCCCCCCACGCCACCGGCAAGGCCGACATCGAGCGGGCCGCCGCCGCGGTGCCCGGCGTGGCCGAGGTCGAGAGCCGGCTGATCATCGGCACCGCCGGCAACGGCGACAACACCATCTGACCTCGACGGGCCCGCCCCCACCCGCCGGTGGGGGGCGGCCCCCATTCCCCCGACCCCCGGTCCGGGCGACCGTTGGGCCATGGTCGACGTACGACGGGCCCTGCCGGCCACCCCGGCCGCGGTGTGCTGCGGACTCGCGGCGATGCACGAGGGGTGGCGGGGCACCACCCGCCCCGAGGCGCTGGTCGTGGTGGGCACGGTCGTCGCCGTGCTCGCCTCGATCGCCCTGTACCGGGCGATGGAGTCGTGGCAGGAGCGCAGCCGGCGCATCCTCGGTTACGTGACGGCGCTGGCTATCGGGGTGATCACCGCGGCGGCGTTCCTGCTGGCTGCCCTGGCCGCCAGCTTCTGCTCGCTGTGGGGCGAGACGTGCACGGCGTCCGAGCGGGCGGCCGTCGGCCGCTACGTGGGCTCGGCCCTGGTGGCCCTGGTTGCGATGCCCCTCGTCTACGCCGTGCTCGACCTGGCCACCCGCCGCCGGGTCTGAGTGCCCCGGCCTCGGACCGGTAGGCTGGGCGACTCATGTTCGAGTCGCTGTCCGAACGGTTCGAGGGCATCTTCGCCCGGCTGCGCAGCAAGGGCACGCTGCGCGAGGCCGACGTCGAGGAGGTGCTGCGCGAGATCCGCCTCGCCCTGCTCGAGGCCGACGTCAACTTCTCCGTCGTCCGCACCATGCTCGACCGCATCCGCGAGCGGGCGGTCGGGGCGCGGATCCACGAGGCGCTGAACCCGGCCCAGCAGGTCATCAAGCTGGTCGACGAGGCGCTGGTCGAGGCGCTCGGCGGCGACTCGATCCGCATCCACTACGCGTCCCGGCCGCCGACCGTGGTGCTCATGGCCGGTCTCCAGGGCTCGGGCAAGACCACCGCCGCGGCCAAGCTGGCCCGCTGGTTCCGGCAGCAGGGCCGCAACCCGCTGCTGGTGGGGGCCGACCTCCAGCGCCCGGCCGCCGTCGAGCAGCTCCGCACCTTGGGCGAACGGGTGGGCGTGCCGGTGTTCAGCCAGCCCGGCGACCCGGTGACCACGGCCAAGGCGGGCGTGGAGGAGGCCCGCCGCCTCGGGCGCGACGTCTGCATCGTCGACACCGCCGGCCGCCTCGCCATCGACGCCGAGATGATGGACCAGGTCCGCCACATCTCCGAGGCGACCGCGCCCGACTACACGTTCCTCGTGGTCGACGCCATGACAGGCCAGGACGCCGTGACCGTGGCCGAGTCGTTCGACGCCACCCTGGCGCTCGACGGCGTCATCCTCACCAAGCTCGACGGCGACGCCCGGGGTGGCGCCGCCCTGTCGGTCAAGGAGGTGGTCGGCAAGCCCATCGCCTTCGCGTCGACCGGCGAGAAGGTCGACGAGTTCGACCTCTTCCACCCCGACCGCCTGGCCAGCCGCATCCTCGGCATGGGCGACATGCTCACGCTGATCGAGAAGGCCGAGCAGGTCTACGAGAAGGACGAGGCCGAGGCCGCGGCGGCCAAGCTCCTCGAAGGCAAGTTCACGCTCGACGACTTCCTCGACCAGCTCCAGCAGGTCCGGAAGATGGGTCCCCTGCAGAACCTGATGGGGATGATGCCGGGCATGCCCAAGGAGATGCGCAACGCCGAGATCGACGAGGCGCAGGTCAACCGAGTCGAGGCGATCATCCGCTCGATGACGCGCGACGAGCGCAACGACCCGACCATCATCGACGGGTCCCGCCGCCTGCGCATCGCCGGCGGCAGCGGCACCCAGACGTCCGACGTCAGCCAGCTCATCAAGCAGTTCCGCGAGATGCAGAAGCTGATGAAGCGCATGCCCGGCATGGGCCCCAAGGCGGCCCGCGGCAAGAAGGGCAAGAAGGGCCGCAAGGGCGGCGGCGGCCGGGTCACTCCGCCCGGTGGCGGGCGCACCACGCCCCGCCAGCCCTTCACCCTGCCCGGTCTCAACTAACCTGGTCACCGGCCTCGGCTTGAACCGACCGGCACGCATCACGCATCATCGTCGGTCGCCCCGCGCCGGGTGACAGCTCGCAACACGAAGGAAGACACAGTGGCCGTCAAGCTCCGCCTCATGCGGATGGGCAAGACCAAGCAGCCGACCTACCGGGTCGTCGCCGCCGATGCCCGGTCGCCCCGCAACGGGCGTTTCATCGAGATCGTGGGCATCTACGACCCCCGCCCCGACCCGTCCGCCATCCGCATCGACAACGAGAAGGCGGTCGACTGGCTGCGCAAGGGCGCCCAGCCGACCGACACCGTCCGCAAGCTCCTCGAGATCTCGGGCGCGCTGGCCGAGTTCCGGGGCGAGGCCCCGCCGGCCTCCGCGGCCGCCGCCGAGGGCTCGGCGTGACCGACACCGCCGACACCGCCGCCCCGGCCGAGGTCCCCACCGCCCGGGCGGTGCTCGAGCACCTGGTCGGCGCGCTGGTGGAAGACCGCGACGCGGTGCGCATCGACCTGTCCGAGGGCCGCTCGCTGCCCCGCCTCACCGTGCGGGTGGGCCGGTCCGACATGGGCCGGGTCATCGGCAAGCGGGGCCGGGTCGCCCAGGCCATCCGCACCGTGGTGCGGGCGGCCGCCGCCCGCGACGGCAGCGACGTCGAGGTCGAGTTCGAGGACTGATCCGCCGGTGCCCGCCACCGCCGGCGCCGCCGATGATTCGGCCCCGCTCCTCGAGATCGGCCGCATCACCCGCCCCCACGGCCTGCGGGGCGAGGTGGTCGTCGCCCTGACGACCGACCGGGTCGAGCGCCTCGACCCCGGGACGGTGCTGGCCACCGACGGCGGCGACCTCACCGTCGGCGCCGCCCGCCACCATCACGACCGCTGGATCGTGGCCTTCGCCGGCTCGGCCAGCCGCGAGGACGCCGACGCCCTCCGCGGCCTGGTGCTGCGGGCCCCGGCCATCGACGACCCCGACGAGCTGTGGGTCCACGAGCTGGTGGGGGCCGCGGTCGTGACCGCCGCCGGCGAGGCCGTGGGCACGGTGGCCTCGGTCGTCGCCAACCCGGCCGCCGACCTGCTCGAGCTGGACGGCGGCGCCCTGGTGCCGGTCACCTTCGTGGTCGGCCACGGGCCCGGTACCGTCACGATCGACCCGCCCGAGGGCCTGCTCGACCTCTGACCCGGTCGAGCCCTGAGCCGTGCGCATCGACGTCTTCACCATCTTCCCCGGCATGGTCGAGCAGTTCGCCGGACAGAGCCTGCTCGGGCGAGCCCGCTCCGCCGGCGCGCTCGACGTCCGGGTCCACGACCTGCGGTCGTGCGCCACCGATCCCCACCGCTCGGTCGACGACGCCCCCTTCGGCGGCGGCGCCGGCATGGTCCTCATGCCCGAGCCGCTGTTCGCGGCGGTCGAGGCCGTCGACCCGCCCCGCCCGCTGCTCTACCTGGGCCCGGCCGGGCGCCGGTTCGACCAGGCCGCGGCGGCGGAGCTGGCCGCCGGCGACGGGTTCAGCCTGCTGTGCGGCCGCTACGAGGGCGTCGACGAGCGGGTGCGCGAGCACCTGTGCGACGGCGAGCTGTCGGTGGGCGACGTGGTCCTGGCCGGGGGCGAGGTGGCCGCCATGCTGGTCGTCGAGGCCGTGGGCCGGCTGGTGCCCGGCGTGATGGGCAACGACACCTCGGCCGACGACGAGTCGTTCAGCGATGGCCTGCTCGAGTACCCCCACTACACGCGGCCGGCCGAGTTCAGGGGGTGGGCCGTCCCCGACATCCTGCGCAGCGGCGACCACGGCCGCATCGCCCGCTGGCGGCGGGCGCAGGCGCTGCGGCGCACGCTCGACCGCCGGCCCGACCTCCTGGCGGCCCGGGGCGGTCTCAGCGACGACGACCGCCGGCTGCTGGCCGAGTTCGGGCTGGACAGCTGACCGGCGCCTTTGTGTCTCCGGTCGGGGCCCGGATACGATGCTCCGTCCCGCCTTACGACGCCTGCGCCGGAGCGACGCGCGATGAACCCCACCGACCTGGTCGACCAGACGAGCCTGCGCGACGACATCCCCGACTTCGCGCCCGGCGACACGCTCAAGGTGCACGTCCGCGTGGTCGAGGGTTCCAAGGAACGGGTCCAGGTGTTCCAGGGCGTGGTGATCGGCCGCTCGGGCTCGGGCGTGCGCGAGACCTTCAAGGTCCGCAAGGTCAGCTACGGCGTCGGGGTCGAGCGCACGTTCCCCCTGCACGCGCCCACCATCGCCCGCATCGAGCGGGTCACCCGGGGCGACGTCCGACGGGCCAAGCTCTA
>DASXRH010000732.1:0-4465 GCA_036506715.1 Acidimicrobiales bacterium | reverse complement strand
TCGCGGGTCTCCTGCGTGTAAGGGGTGTGGGCCACGCCCCAGTCCACCGATTGGATCAGGCCGCCGGCGGTGAAGTCGGTCATGGCGTTGGTGGCGGCCGTGACCTTGTCGCGGTCGAAGTCGGGCCCGGCGGCCAGCAGGCCCTCGTAGGCCAGCGTGGCGTTGATCCAGCCGACCATGGCCAGCTCGGACGGCTGGTCGCCCTGCTTGTCCATCCAGGTCAGGAAGTCGTTGAGGGCCGTGCCTTCGCTGTCCGCCTCGAACGGGCGGAACTGCACGGTCACGATGTCGCCCTCGAACAGGTCGCCGGCGTCCTTGACGAACTGCTGGTTGTAGGTGTTGGGGTGGTAGAGGACGACGTCGTCCATGCCCTGGCGCCGCAGCTCCTGGGCCAGGGTCTTCATGCCGTTGAGGTCGATGCAGGTCGAGATGAAGTCGACGCCCGCGTCCTTCATGGCGGTGACCTCGGGGCCGATGCCGTTGGGCAGGCCGTAGGCCAGGTCGTCGTTGAGGTAGGCCATGTCGACGCCGGTGTCGCCCTTGTACATCTCGATCGACTCGGCGGTGGTCTGGGCGCACACCTTCGAGTTCTCGGTGACCCCGTAGCCGAGGGAGGCCGCCCTCTTGGCCCCCGAGATCTTCGCCGCGTAGGGCACGGCCCGGCCGGTGCAGTGGTCGCAGCGGATCACGGCGCTGGGGAAGATGTGCGACCGGTTGGCGGCCTCGGCGGCGTTGATGCCCCAGGCGTAGGTGGGCACCCCGGCGCTGTCGAGGTCACCCCAGCCGGTGGCGAGGAGGGTGGCCTGGAAGGCGCCGAACGACTTGTTGCCCGACACGACGTCGAGCGAGCGCACCTGGTTCTGGGTCAGCTCGTCGTCGAAGGTCTCGCCGACCACCAGGTCGCGGCCGTAGATGCCGCCCTCGGAGTTGCGGAAGGCGAAGTAGGCCTCGATGCCCTGGAGGTAGCAGTCGAGGATGCAGGTGCCGAGCGGGTTGCCGTTCTTGGTGCCGATGACGGCGTAGAAGATCTGGTCGTCGGACACGCCCGGGACCCCGCTGATGGGCACGAACTCGTCGCGATGGCTCTCGCCGCCCGCGGAGGCGTCGCCCCCGTTGCCCGCCGTGGTGGTGGGCGCCGCGGTGTCGTCGCCCGAATTGCCGCAGGCGACGAGGCCCAGCCCGAGGACGAGGACCAGCGCGGCGGCTGTGGCCCGCCTGGTTCGTGGCACGGTTCCCCCCGTGGTCGTGACGGTGCCCTTCGCGAAAAGTGACACGAGTGTTCGATGACGCCCGACAGTACCGCGACAGGCGCCGCCCGTGCAGCGGCTCCCGGCGGCGTTCAGCCGTGGACGACGGTGATCGCCCGCTCGGGGCAGTTCGTCGCCCCGAGCCGGGCCTGCTCCTCCAGCTCGGGCGGCACCTCCACCGAGCGGGTGGCGCAGTAGCCGTCGTCGTCGGCGTCGAACACGCCGGGCGCCAGCGAGTAGCAGCGTCCGTGACCGGTGCAGGCATCCGGGTCGACCACGATCCTCATGGACCCGATCGTACGGCCGCGCGCTGCGACCTGCCGCTTCTCAGGCCGTCTCGATGGCGGCCGCCGACTCGAGGCCGAGATCCTCGATGGCCTGCTCACGCAGCTTGTACTTCTGGACCTTGCCGGTGACGGTCATGGGGAACTCGTCGACGAACCGCACGTAGCGCGGCACCTTGTAGTGGGCGATGCGGCCGCGGCAGAAGTCGCGGATCTCGTCCTCGGTCACGGTGGCGCCGGGCGCCAGGCGGACGGCGGCCAGCAGCTGCTCGCCGTAGCGGGCGTCGGGCACCCCCACCACCTGCACGTCGACGACGGCCGGGTGGGTGTAGAGGAACTCCTCGACCTCCCGGGGGTAGATGTTCTCGCCGCCCCGGATCACCATGTCCTTGGACCGGCCGACGATATTGACGTAGCCGTCGGGGTCCATCACGGCCAGATCGCCGGTGTGCATCCAGCCGTCGGCGTCGATGGCCTCGGCCGTGCGCTCGGCGTCGTTCCAGTAGCCCTGCATCACCGAGTAGCCGCGGGTGCACAGCTCGCCGGTCTCGCCCCGCTCGACCGTGACGCCGGGCTGGTCGACGGCCACGACCCGCACCTCGACGTGGGGGTGGACCCGCCCGACGGTGGCGGTGCGGTGGTGGAGCGAGTCGTCGGGCAGGGTCTGGGTGGAGACCGGCGACGTCTCGGTCATGCCGTAGCAGATGGTCACCTCGCCCATGTGCATGCGGTCGATGCACGCCTTCATGACCTCGACGGGGCACGGCGAGCCGGCCATGACCCCGGTGCGCAGCGACGTCAGGTCGAACCCGTCGAAGTCGGGATGGCCGAGCTCGGCGACGAACATCGTGGGCACGCCGTAGAGGGCGGTGCACCGCTCGGCCTCCACCGCGCCCAGCACCGCGCCGGGCTCGAACGCCTCGGCCGGGATGACCATGGTGGCACCGTGGGTGGTGCACCCGAGGTTGCCCATGACCATGCCGAAGCAGTGGTAGAAGGGCACGGGGATGCACAGCCGGTCGGCGGCCGTGAACCGCTGCAGCTCGGCCACGAAGTAGCCGTTGTTGAGGATGTTGCGGTGGGTGAGCGTGGCGCCCTTGGGGAATCCCGTCGTGCCCGACGTGTACTGGATGTTGATGGGGTCGTCGGCGGCCAGGCCCGCCCGCCGCTCGTCCAGGGCGGCGGCGCTCACGCCCGCGGCGTTGCCGACGAGGTCGTCCCACTCGGGCGACCACAGGAAGATCGCCCGCTCCAGCGCCCGCCGGTCGGCCCGCACCTCGGCCACCATCGCCTCGTAGTCGCTGGTCTTGAACCGGGGGGCGGCCACAAGCACCCGGCACCCGGACTGGTCGAGGACGTAGGCCAGCTCGTGGGACCGGTAGGCCGGGTTGACGTTGACGAGGACGACGCCGATCTCGGCCGTGGCGAACTGCAGCAGCGTCCACTCGGCGTGGTTGGGGCTCCACAGCCCGAGGCGGTCCCCCGCCGCGAGGCCCAGCCCGAGCAGGCCCCGGGCCAGCGTCTCGACCCGTTCGGCCAGCTCGCGGTAGGTCCACCGGATCGACTGGTGGACCGAGACCAGCGCCTCGCCGTCGCCGTGGGCCGCCACGGTGCGGGCCAGGTTGGCACCGATCGTCTCGTCCAGGATGGGTACGTCGACCGGTCCGGCGTCGATGGCGAGCATGGGCACCACCTCCTCCTGCCGGCGATCTTGCCAGAGCGGCACGGGAGGGCGGCGGCCCGGGTCCAGGGGGAGGGTCGAGCCGCCGCCTCCGGCGGTCACCCGGCCGCGGCGTCGTCGGCGTCGTGGCGGCGGATCCGGGCGCTGGGCGGCCGGGGTCACCGAACGGGTGCGGCTCCGGCCCGGTCCCCGCACCAGTCCCGCCAGGCCCCCTCCGCCCGGTCGGCGTCCCAGATGCCGTCGTGGACGACGACCCGGTAGCGGAACCGGACCGGCTGCCCCGCCGGCACGGTCATCGGTCCGTTCCACAGGAACGACGGGTACAGCGTGTTGGCCCAGCCGTCGCCGTAGCCCGCGCCGGCCCGGCAGTTGGCGTAGAACGGCACCGGGTGGGCCGGGTTGTCGGGGTGGTCGAGGATGCACGCGCCCACCGGCCGCCCGTCGGCCTCGCCCGACAGGTCGCCCCAGCGCGACCGGTGGGGCGTGACCCGGGCCCGCTCGACCCCGTCGTCGAACAGCAGCCGGGTGTCGTGCCAGTCGTCGCGGCCCCGCAGCGCGAGGCCGGAGTAGCCGCCCCACGTCCCGTCGAACGGGGTCCGGTCGAGCACGGCGTCGCCGGTGGGGGCGATCGTGACGTCCCAGTCGATGGCGTAGGCGTCGTCGCCCAGCGGCACGTGGCCGAGGCACCGGTGCTCGCGCACGGCGACCGTCTCGCGGTCGGGCCGGACCCAGGCGAGGTCGCCGGTCAACGTGGCGCCGCCGTCGCCGGTGTCCACCCGGTCCGGCGGGCCCTCGTGGCGCTGGATGCCGTAGCCGGGCGGGGTGACCTCCTCCCAGAAGTTGTCCCCGTCCACGAACTTCGCCACGAACCACAGGCCCCGCTGCCACGGGTGGTCGGGCGGCTCGATCCGGGTGAGGACCACGCCGGCCGGGGTGGCCACGGGATGGGCATGGGGCTTGCGCCGGTGGTCCCAGGCGTAGCTCCACCCGCCCCGGGCCACGGGGAAGTCATAGTCAGCCGTCATCCCGTCCCCCCGACGACCTCGTCGAGGCGCCGCACCAGCGCCTCCAGCAGATCGGCCTCACCATCGCGCCGCGTCGGGCAGTCGGGGTGGACCCTGGCGGTCGCCGCCCATCCCCGCTGCCGCCACACGAGGGCGGCGTCGTGGCGGTAGGCCGGAACCGGCGGTCGGAAGGCGACGGCGCCGAGGGCCTGGAGGGCGTCGTCGACGGCCAGGGCCCGGGCGTCGCCG
>DASXRH010000731.1:0-2977 GCA_036506715.1 Acidimicrobiales bacterium | reverse complement strand
GTTGACGAAGGCGACGAGCCGGCCGCCGGGCCGGAGCACCCGGGCCACCTCGTCGAGCGCGCCGTCGAGGTCGGTCACGTGCTCCAGCACCAGGCAGGTCACCACGGCGTCGAACCAGGCCGTCGGAAGCGGCAGGGCCGTGGCCGACCCCCGCACGTACGCGGGCCCTCCGCCCCGGCGCCGGGCCTCGGCGACCTGGGCGGCCGAGGCGTCCACCCCCACCACCCGCTCGGCGCCGGCCCCGGCCACCAGTCTGGCGATCTGCCCCTCGCCGCAGCCCAGGTCGAGCACCCGGGCGGCCCAGGCCAGGTGGCGGGCTGCGAGCGGCAGGATCTGCTCCTCGTACTCCACGTCGGCGCCGGCGGTGAACTCCTGCTGCCACCAGGCGGCGTGCTCCTCCCACACGGCGGCGGTGTCGAACGGCTCGGAGCCGGTCACCGCCGCGCCCCCGAGCGGCGGGCGGGACGGTGGACCTTGTCGTACACCGCGTCGGCCACGTCGTCGGGCAGCCACGACAGGGCCCGCAGCTCCTCCTGGGTGGCCTTGCGCACCCCGGCCACGCCGCCCAGCTCCTTGGTCAGGCGCTTGCGCCGGCTGGGGCCGAGGCCCTTGATCCCGTCGAGCACGGACGCGGTCATGCGCTTGCCCCGCAGCTGGCGGTGGTAGGTGATGGCGAAGCGGTGGGCCTCGTCCCGGATGCGCTGGAGCAGGTAGAGGCCCTCGGACCCCCGGGCCACCCGCACCGGGTCGGACTGCCCCGGCACGAACACCTCCTCGTACCGCTTGGCCAGCGACGCCACCGGGATCTCCTCCTCGAGCCCCAGGTCCTCCAGCACCCGCACGGCCACGTTGAGCTGGCCCTTGCCCCCGTCGACCAGCAGCAGCTGGGGCGGGTACGAGAACTTGCCCGACCGCTCGTTGACCGGCAGCGCCCGCTCGTCGATGTAGGCGGTGAGGCGCCGGGTCAGCACCTCCTCCATGGCGGCGAAGTCGTCGTTGCCCGCCACCGTGCGGACCTTGAACCGCCGGTAGTCGGACTTCTTGGGCAGGCCGTCCTCCATCACGACCATCGACCCGACGTAGTCGGTGCCCTGGATGTGGCTCATGTCGTAGCACTCGATGCGCAGGGGGGCGTCGGGCAGCCCGAGGGCGTCCTGCAGCTCGTTGAGCGCCTTGGCCCGGGCGTTGTGGTCGCTGGCCCGGCGCAGCCGGTGGCGGGTGAACTCCTCCTTGGCGTTGCGGGTGACGGTCTCGGCCAGCTCGCGCTTGGCCCCCCGCTGGGGCACCCTGATGTCGACCCGCGACCCTCGCAGCAACCCCAGCCAGTCGGCGTACAGCTCGGGGTCGTCGGGCTCGACCGGCACCAGCACCGTCTTGGGCACGTCGAGGGGCGGGTCGTCGTACAGGCCCTCCAGCACGTCGCCCACCAGCTCGCCGGGGGCCACGTCCTCGACCTTGTCGACCACGAACCCCTTGCGCCCGACCACCCGGCCCCTGCGCACGAAGAACACCTGGACCGCGGCCTCTAGGTCGTCCTCGGCGATGCCGACCACGTCGAGGTCCTCGTTGCGGTCGGCGACCATCTGCTGGCGCTCGATGGCCTTGCGCACGCTGGTCAGCCGGTCGCGCACCCGGGCCGCCCGCTCGTACTCGAGGGCGTCGGCGGCCTCGTGCATCAGTTGCTCCAGCCGGCGGACCACCGTGTCCGTGTCGCCGTCGAGGAAGTCGAGGAGCTCCTGGACCAGCCGGTCGTAGGTCTCGCGGTCGACCTCGCCCACGCAGGGGCCCGAGCACTTCTCGATGTGGAACAGCAGGCAGGGCCGGCCCAGCTTCTCGTGGCGCCGGAACTTGTTGTCGCTGCAGGTGCGGAGGGGGAAGGTGCGCAGCAGCAGGTCGAGCGTCTCGCGGATGGCGTAGGCGTGGGCGTAGGGGCCGAAGTAGCGGACGCCCTTGCGCTTGCGGCCCCGCATGACCGTGGGCCGGGGCCACTCGTCCTCGACGGTCACCGCCAGGTACGGGTAGCTCTTGTCGTCGCGCAGCCGGATGTTGAAGCGGGGCCGGTGCTGCTTGATGAGGCTGAACTCGAGCATGAGCGCCTCGACCTCGTTGCGGACCTGGATCCACTCGACGGTCTCGGCCGCGGCCACCATCGACGCCGTGCGGGGCGCCAGGTGCCGGGGGTCCTGGAAGTAGTTCGACAGCCGCTGGCGCAGCGACCGGGCCTTGCCCACGTAGATGACGCGGCCCTCCGGGTCCTTGAACTGGTAGGACCCGGGGGCGTCGGGGATCGTGCCGGCCGGCGGACGCTGGACCACCGTCTGCACGCTAGAGGCTGGTGGGCGCCATCAGATCGCCACCCGGAGGTGTCCGGCAGGTTTCGGGACGGCGTCGTCGGTCTGACGGCCTTCCCCCGTACACTGCCGGGCAAGCCGGCCCGGTATTCCGGCTGCATATCGGTTCCGGGGACGACATCCCCGTGGGAGAGGCGACCGGGCTGTCCCCACCGTCTGCCAACCGGAGCCACACCCCGTGGAGGGATACAGAATGCTTCGGCTCCAGACCCCGCTCGACGAGCGGTACACCGCGGCGTCCCCGGACGACCTGGCCCGGCGCATCGCCGCGGCCAAGGCCGCGTTGGGCGACAGCCTGTTCATCCTCGGCCACCACTACCAGCGGGACGAGGTCATCCGCTGGGCCGACGCCCGGGGCGACAGCTACCGGCTGTCGGTGCTGGCCCAGGAGCGGCCCCAGGCCGACACCATCGTGTTCTGCGGCGTGCACTTCATGGCCGAGTCGGCCGACGTGCTCACCGCCGAGCACCAGGCGGTCATCCTCCCCGACCTCAACGCCGGCTGCTCGATGGCCGACATGGCCGACATCGACGAGGTGACCGAGGCCTGGGACGCCCTCGCCGACGTCACCGACGTCGACCGGGTCGTGCCGATCACCTACATGAACTCGTCCGCTGCCCTCAAAG
>DASXRH010000730.1:0-4642 GCA_036506715.1 Acidimicrobiales bacterium | reverse complement strand
AGGCCGAGATCATCGCCGGGGTTCAGGCCTGGCGGGCCGGGCGCGACAACGACGCCGTCAAGCGTTCACTCGACCAGCTGCGCCACGCGGCCGAGGGCGACGAGAACATCATGGCGGCCACCATCGACCTGGCCCACGCCGGCGGCACGACCGGCGAGTGGGCGGGCACGCTGCGCGAGGTGTTCGGCGAGTACCGGGCGCCCACCGGCGTGGCCGCCGCGGTGGGCGCCGGCGGCGGGTCGCAGGGCCTGCGGGCGCTGGCCGAGCGGGTCAAGGCCCTGCCCGGCGGCCCGCTGCGCCTGCTGGTGGCCAAGCCCGGGCTCGACGGCCACTCCAACGGCGCCGAGCAGATCGCCGTCGCCGCCCGCGACGCCGGGCTCGAGGTCATCTACCAGGGCATCCGCCTCACCCCCGAGCAGATCGCCGCCGTGGCCGTCGACGAGGACGTCGACGTGATCGGCCTGTCGATCCTGTCGGGCTCGCACATGCAGCTGGTGCCCGAGGTGGTGCGGCTGGTCCGGGCCGGGGGCGTCGACGCCCCGATCGTGGCCGGCGGCATCGTCCCCGAGGAGGACCGCCAGCCGCTGCTCGCCGCCGGCGTGGCCGCGGTCTACACGCCGAAGGACTTCGAGCTGGTGCGGATCATGGGCGAGCTCATCGACCTGGCGGTGGCCCACCGGGGCGATCGTGTTTGACCTGCAGGCCCTCCACCCCCACGTCACCGCGGCCGGCTCGCGCTAAGGCCGCGTCAAGATCCGCGGCGGCGGGCGTGATGGTCGCGTGAACTGCGGCCAGGCGACGGGTCGGGGATGGTAGGCCGGGTGCCGGAGGCAATAGCACATGGCACCCGCACCCGAACCCTTCAACGCCGATCACCTGCTCAGCGGCATCGTCGCCACGACGGCCGTGGGCCTGGCCCTGGTGCTGGTGCCCAGCCCGGTCGCGGTGCCGGTCCTGGTGGCGCTGGCGTTCGCCTGCGGGCGCCTGGGCGGGCGGGACGCGGGGCTCGGGTCGGTCGCCACCGGGTCGATCATGTTCGGCTACGCCATCACCACGCCCCACTTCGTGTGGGAGATCGAGAACGACCACGACATCGTGCTGCTGCTCGTGCTGTTCGTGGCGTCGGTCGTCGCTTCCGAGGTGGGTGTGCGCCTGCGGCACTTCAGCCCGCTCAGTCGTCGTTGACGATCGTGCCGACGGCCAGGGGGTCGGCGAGGCGGATGCCGCCGCCGGCCACCACCAGCACGCCGAACGTCTCGTCCCGCTCCCGGACCCGGTCGCCCCGCACCGGGACCGCCAGGTCGACGGTGGTCTGACCGGCGGGCAGCGGCGCGCAGGCCAGGACGACGTCGAAGTCGACCACCGGCAGCGCGGTGATGCCGAAGGGGGCCAGGCACACGGTGGTCGCCAGGGCCAGCGGCCGGGTGACGGTGACCCGGAAGGTGGCGTTGCGCCGCCCGGTGTCGCCCTCGGTCACCGCCGTGTCGGCCACCGACAGCGCCGCCCGGCTGGAGAACCGGGCAACCTGCGGGTCGTGGTCGCTCAGCCCCCGGGCGCCGTCGCCCGGGAAGTCGGCCGGCCACCCGGCGTTGACGTGAGCGGCCCGGATCTGGACCAGGTCGGCGTGCAGCGGGGCGTTGACGAACAGGTGGTCCAGCGTCTGGGCCTGGCCCTGGAACGTGTACGAGTAGGCGGCGGCCGGGACGTCGGCCACCAGGTCCTCCCACAGGTTGGACAGCCCGGCGTCGTACAGCGGCGCCAGCTGGTCGGACGGGAACCGCGGGTGGCCGGGGGAGAAGGGGTCGTCGGGCCGGGGGAACACGTTGAGGTCGCCGCCGACCACCACCCGGGCGCCCGGGTGGGCGGTCTCGATGGCGGTGGCGATGGCGGCGGCGTAGGCGGCCTGCTCGGTGCGCTGGCCGACCCGGCCGTCGGGGCCCGACGAGAAGTGGTTGCTGACGGCCCACAGGTCGTAGGCGTCGGCGCTGCCCGGCGCGGCCGCCACCCGCAGGTGGGCCACCTGGGGGGCCCGGGTGAACACGTTGGTGCCGTCGGTGCCGGTCGACGTGTCGACGTCGGCCGGCAGCTGGGCGTTGAGCGCCTTGGGGTTGGACACGTCGGCGTTCTCGGGCAGGCCCGGCGCCCGGTACGTGACGCCCGGCGACGAGCCAAGCACCGGCTCGTCGGCGGTCACCGGCGCCAGCGACACCCGGTCGGTGCGGAACAGGACTGCGGCCACGATGCCCCGGTCGTCGGCGCCGTCGCGGTCGTACGCGGCGTCGTAGGCTCCGCCGCCGGCCGCGCCGATGGCCAGCGCCAGCTCCTGCAGGGTGTCGGGCTTGCCGTCGCCCGCCTCGGCGCCGCCGCAGGCCAGTGTGCCGGCCGCCACCGAGCAGATGTCCTGGTCCTCGGCCTCCTGGGTGAGCAGGACGTCGGGCGAGTGGAGGTCGGTGGCGATCTGGGCGGCGATGTCGTGGATGCGCTCGTCGTACGCGGCCTGGCTGGCGGGCACGTAGTCGAAGGGCGGGCTCACGCCCGGGCACCCGGTGTTCCCTGCGAAGTCGCAGCCGTCGGTGGGGTCGTCGCGGTAGTCGTAGAGGTTCTCGAGGTTGTAGGTCGACACCGCCAGCTCGCGGCCGCGGTCGGCGGCGGCCGGCGGGGCGTTGCCGGCCGGGTCGGGGCCCGCGGTGAACGAGGCCGACTCGACCTGGATGCCGTACTTCGCGAACGAGAACGACAGCCCGCCCACGACGTCGCCGTCGAGGGTGTCGAGGACCCGGGCCGGCGGCAGCAGGGCGGACGGGTCGCCGGCGATCACCTTCAGGCCCTGCGACGCCAGCATGATGCGGTTGCCGTTGCCGTCGTCGAACAGCGGCGTCGGCTGGTTGTCGAGCGGGTGGGGGTCGCGGAAGACCCGGCGGGTGTAGGGGTCGGTCCGCTGGGCCAGCGGGTCGTCGGGTCGGATGACCCACACCTCGGCGTCGGCGGTGCCGGCGAACACGTCACGGCCGCTGGTGGCGATGCTGCCGCCCGGCACCCGCAGCCGCTCGCCCTCGTGGCGCTCCCAGTAGCGGTTGGCGTCGGCCAGCACGGTGGGCGGATCGGCCTCGGTGACCGTGACCGCGGTGTCGGGGTCGAGCCCGGTGCCCGCCACGGCGACCAGCCGGGGGCTGGTCAGCTCGGTGAGGGCGAAGAACTCGCTGACCGTCGCCCGCAGCACCAGCTCGTCACCGACCGACGGCAGGTAGGCGGGGCCGCCGTCGGCCCGCAGCAGGGTGGTGAAGCCGCCGAGGAACACGAACACGCCGTCGGAGGTGGTGGGGTCGGCGTCGGCGGCGGCCGGCGTGTTCTGGAGGAAGAAGCCGTTCTGCCGGCCGCCGGTCGACGTGAGGGCCAGGGTCTTCTGGGTCACGACGCCCCGCACCACGACCTGCTGGCCGACGAGCGGCGAGGGGAACGTGGCGCCGTCGGCGGCGTCGGTGACGGGGCCCTGGACCTCGCCGATGGTGCGCACGCCCTGGACGTTGACGGTGAGCGTGCACACCCCGGTCTGGGCGGTGCCGTCGTCGTTGGTGGCGGTGACGGCCACCGCGTAGCTGCCTGCGGGGACGGCGGCGTCGACGGTGACCGTCGCCGAGGCCGTGCCGCCCACCGCCGCGGCCGGGGTGAACGCGGTGCGGGCGATGGTGCCGGCCGCCGGGGCCGGGGTCACGCCGGTCACGTCGACGTCGACCACCGTGCCGTCGGGATCGGTGGCGGTCACCACCCGGCTGGCGGCCGTGCCGGCCACGGTGGCCAGCGGGGCACCGCAGGCGACGGTGACGGGCTGGTTGCCGGTGCCAGGGTCGAACGTGTGGGCGCCGATGCCGTCGAGGGTGTCGGCGGCGAACCCGTCCCACTCGGCGGCCGGGTCGAACGGGTTGGTGCCGTCGGGGTCGCCGGCCGAGACCGTCGCCTTGCGGCGGATCGTGTTGTCGGCCGTGCTGGCCAGCCCGGTGCCCCATTCGGTGCCGGGGTCGACGCCGATCTGGCCGATGACGTCGACGGCCGGACCGCCGCTGCCGGCCTTGCGCAGGGCGACGGCGTCGTCGCCGTTCCAGTTGGCGACGGCCGGGGCCAGCTGGTCGGTCTGGGCGACGATGGCGGCGTTGGCGTCGGACCGGGACACGACATAGACGTCGCCGTCGGCCACCGTGCCGGTGAGCGCGACGGTCTGGCTGGGGGTCGCGGCGCCGTTGCTGTAGAGCTCGAGCGTGTACCCGCCGGCCGCCAGGTCGACGGGGGCGCCGGTGCCGTTGAAGATCTCGACGGCCTTGTTGAACCCGGTGCCCTCGACGTACTCGGAGAAGAACAGGTCGGTCGGCACGGCCGCGCTCGCCACCGACGGGGTGGCGACGATGGGCGGGACGACGAGGCTGGCGGCGACGACAGTGGCGGCGGCGATACGGCGCGTACCCATGCGCGGACCGTAACCGCGCCAAGCGTCTGCGTCGTGCCCGTGGCCCGACACCAGGGTGAACGGTGGGTGGCGGAGGTCTAGGTGTGCGGCGCGTTAGTTCGTCGGCGTATCTGGGAGCCGTGCCGGGGGGTCGCCGAGGTGGAGGCCGCAGGCGCAGTCGAGGGCTTCTTCGGGGCTGCCGGC
>DASXRH010000729.1:0-2960 GCA_036506715.1 Acidimicrobiales bacterium | reverse complement strand
CCAGGCCGACGCCTCCCTGAGCGACCTCGGGCGGCGGCAGGCTCACGAGGCGGCCAAGGCGCTCGGAGCGGTCGACGCGGTGTGGGCGTCCGACCTCGAGCGGGCGGCCGAGACGGCGGCGATCATCTCCGCCGACCTCGGCGTCGGCCCCGTCGTCCTCGACCCTGACCTCCGGGAACGGGATGCCGGCGAGTTCTCGGGCCTGACCCGGGACGAGATCGAGGTCCGCTTCCCCGGCTACCTGGCCTCCCGCACCCGCCCGCCCGGCTGGGAGCCCGACGAGCACCTGGTGGCCAGGGCCTTCCGGGCAGTCCGCAGCATCGCCGACGCCGTGGGCGGCGGCGAGGTCCTGGCGGTCACCCACGGCGGGGTCATCTACACGATCGAGGAGCACCTGGGCGCCGAGTTCGACCGGATCCCCAACCTGGCCGGCCGGTGGGTCGACGTCCGGGGTGACCGGCTGCACCTCGGCGACCGGGTGCTGCTGACCGAGCCGGGCGACGTGACCATCCCCGGCCAGATCTAATTGCGGGGTCAGACCTCGGCGTCGGCCTGGTGGTCGACGCAGAACCGGGCAGCCGGCATCACGGCCAGGCGCTCGTCGGCGATGGCCTTGCCGCACGCCTCGCAGGTGCCGTAGCGCCCGCCGTCGAGCCGCTCCAGCGCCCGGTCCACGTCGATCAACTCGGCCTCGATCTGCTCGAGGATCGAGAACTCCTTCTCGCGCTCGAAGGCGTCGCTGGCGGCGTCGGCGGGGTGCTGGGCGATGTGGGACAGCTGGGCCGAGCTGTCCTCCTCGGGCTCGTCGTGCAGGCGCTCGTCCTCGAGCGACTCACGCACGCGGGCCAGCCGCGCCTGCTCTTCGGCCAGGTATCGGCGGGCGGCCTCGTCGTCCACGGGCGTAGCGTATGTCCCAACCACTCGGCGTGGGGGTGGAGGGGCTCGAACCCTCGCGCGTCCGCTTAAAAGGCGGCTGCTCTGCCAACTGAGCTACACCCCCCCGGCCGGGCCTGACCGTCATGCTAGGGCTGACCGCGATCCGCGCGCTCGCAGCAGGAGGCCACCATTTGTGATCCCTCGCGTGCGTGTTAGTGTCCGGGGCGACAGCGGGCTGGGGGCCGACGCTCCTGGTGGGACGTTCAGGGAGAGAGTGTCATGGTCAAGCGACTGATCGGTGCTGCTGCACTGGCGGTGGTGGCATTGGCGGCACCGGCTGCGGCGCAGCAGTACCCGCCGGCAGTCAACAGCCTCACGATCAGTGACTCCACGCCCTGTCCGGGCCAGACGGTCACGATCGACGCGCGTACCTTCGCCGAGGGCTCGACGGTCAGCTTCACCCTGCTCCCCGAGTCCGTCGCGCTGGCCTCGGCCGCTGCCGACGCCGCGGGAGTTGCGGCCGTGCAGGCCACCATCCCCACCAACACGCCGCTCGGCGCCCACACGATCACGGCCGACGGCACGGCGCCCGACGGGTCGTCGCTGTCGACCTCGGTGAGCCTGTCGGTCGTGTCGTGCGAGGGCACCGGTGCGGGCGGCGCGGGCGCCGGGGGTACCGGCGGCAACCTGCCCAAGACCGGTGACGACGCCTCGCTGCCGCTGGCCAAGGTCGGTCTCGGCCTGGCGGCCGTGGGCGGGGTGGTCCTCGCCATCGCCGCCAAGCGGCGCAAGTCCGCCCTGGCCGCCTGAGCCGACGCCAGGACCCGACCGGACGGCGCCAGGCCGAACCGACGGGTCCGGCCCGCCCGTGGCGTCAGGGTCGGGCCGTCAGGCCTCGACCTGCTGCTTGGCCCAGCGGTAGTCGGCCTTGCCCGCCGGGCTGCGCTGGATGGCGTCGAGGAACAGCACGTCCTTGGGCAGCTTGTAACGGGCGATGTGCTGGCCGGCGTGGGTGATGATGTCGGCGGCGAGGGCGGCGAGGTCGACGGTGCCGGCCGCCGGCTCAGCGGCAATGCCGGCCGCCGGCTCAGCGGCAATGGCGGGCGCCGGCTCGCCGGCAAGGGCCGCTGCCGGGTCGGCCGCCGGCGGTGCCGTGGCGCCCGGGGACAGCTCGACCAGCGCCACCACCTCCTGGCCCCAGCGTTCGCTGGGGCGGCCGACCACCACGACGTCGTGCACGGCCGGGTGCCCGGCGATGGCACGCTCGACCTCCTCGGCGAAGATCTTCTCGCCGCCGGAGTTGATCGTGACCGAATCCCGGCCGAGCAGGTCGATCTCGCCGCTGGCCAGGTGGCGGGCCCGGTCGCCGGGGACCGAGTAGCGCACGCCGTCGATGACCGGGAACGTACGGGCCGTCTTCTCGGCATCGCGGTAGTAGCCGAGCGGCACCCAGCCCTGCTGGGCCAGCCACCCTATGCCGTCGTGGCCGGCGCCGAGCACCTTGTCGAGCTCCTCGCTGACCACCACTGTGCCCGGGCCCGGGGTGAACCGGCCGGTGGACGTGTCGGTGGCGCTGGACAGGTGGCTCATCTGGGCACCGGTCTCGGACGAGCCCACGGCGTCGGAGAGCATGACGTTGGGTAGAGCGGCGAGGATCCGCTGCTTGATGGTGGGTGTCAGCGGTGCGCCGCCGTTGCCCACGCTCAGCAGCGAGCTGGTGTCGTAGCTGCCGGCCTCGAGCTCCTCCACCAGCGGCCGGGCGATGGCGTCGCCCACCACGGTCAGCGTGCTGCACCGCTCGCGCTCGATCGTCTGCCACGTCTGCACCGGGTCGAGCCGGGTCGTGTCGGGCGGCAGCACCAGCGTGTGCCCGCCGTTGAGGGCGATGAACGACACCCACTGGGCGGCACCGTGCATGAGCGGCGGCAGGACGAGGAACCGCAGCGGCGTCGAGAACGACGCGGCGGCCGCCCGCACGGCGTCGTAGTCGGCCAGCACCTCCTGGGACAGTATGTTCCGCCCGCCCATGGCCGACCGGTAGATGTCGTCCTGGCGCCACAGCACGCCCTTGGGCATGCCGGTGG
>DASXRH010000728.1:0-13587 GCA_036506715.1 Acidimicrobiales bacterium | reverse complement strand
ACGACGAGGCCCCGTCGCTGCTCATCCTGCGCAGCCACATCGGCTGGCCCTCGCCCACCTTCACCGACACCGCGGAGGCCCACGGCAACCCGCTCGGCGCCGACGAGGTCGCGACCACCAAGGAGATCCTGGGCCTGCCCCCCGACCAGACGTTCTGGGTGCCCGACGACGTGCTGTCCTACTACCGCGAGGCGGGCCGGCGCGGGGCCGAGCTGCGCGAGGCATGGGAGAAGCGGCTCGCTAGCTACGCCGGCGACCGCGAGGCGTGGGAGGCCTGCCAGCGCCGCGGCGGGCTGCCCGGCTGGGAGGACGCCCTGCCGTCGTGGCAGCCGGGTGCGAAGGTCGCGACCCGAAAGGCCAGCGGCGCCTGCTTCGCGGCGCTCACCGAGCGGGTGCCCGGCCTGATCGGCGGCGGCGCCGACCTCAGCGGCAACACGGGCACCCTGCTCAAGGGCGAGCCCACCTTCTCGGCCGAGCACCCCGAGGGTCGCCAGATCCACTTCGGGGTCCGCGAGTTCGGCATGGCCGGCACCATGAACGGCATGGCCGCCCACGGCGGCGTGCTCCCGGTGGGCGGCACCTTCTTCATATTCAGCGACTACATGCGGCCGGCGGTGCGCCTGGCCGCCATGTCCGGGTACAAGGACATCTTCAGCTTCACCCATGACTCGGTCGGCCTCGGCGAGGACGGACCCACGCACCAGCCCATCGAGCACCTGGCCTCGCTGCGGGCCATGCCGCAGCTGCGGCTCATCCGCCCGGCCGACGCCAACGAGACGGCGCAGGCGTGGCGCATCGCCGTCGGCGGCGACGGTGCCACGGCCCTGGTGCTGACCCGCCAGGACGTGCCGGTCCTCGACGGCACCCTCGGCGCCCCCGTCGAGCGGGGCGCCTATGTGCTGGCCGAGCCCGCGGGCGCCACCGACCTGGTGCTGGTGGGCACGGGCAGCGAAGTGGCCCTGTGCGTGGCCGCCGCCGACCTGCTGGCCGCCGACGGCGTGGGCGCCCGCGTGGTGTCCATGCCCTCGTGGGACCTCTTCGCCGCCCAGAACGACGAGTACCAGACCTCGGTGCTGCCGCCCGAGGTGCCCACCCTGGCCGTCGAGGCCGGGTCCAGCTTCGGCTGGGAGCGGTGGACCGACGACAGCGTCAGCATCGACCGCTACGGGGCATCCGCCCCGGGCGCCGTGGCCCTGGCCAACCTCGGGTTCACGCCTGAGAACGTGGCCGAGCGGGCCCGGCAGCTCCTCATCGACCTCCGGGAGGACGGGTGACCAAGCTCCACGACCTCTACTACGAGCAGGGCCAGAGCCCCTGGCTCGACAACCTGCGGCGCGGCTGGCTCACCGGGGGCGAGCTGGCCCGCTGGGTCGAGAAGGGGGTGCGGGGCATCACCTCGAACCCCACCATCTTCCAGAAGGCCATGGCCGACTCGGCCGAGTACGACGACCAGTTCGGCGACCTGGTGGCCGGGGGCGGGTCGATCGACGACCTCTACTGGACCATGGCGATCGCCGACATCGAGGCCGCCCTGCGGGTGCTTCGCCCCGTCCACGACGAGAGCGGTGGCGTCGACGGCTTCGTGTCGCTCGAGGTCGCCCCCGACCTGGCCCGCGACCGCGACGGCACCGTGGCCGCCGCCCGCGACCTCCACGGCCGCATCGCCGAGCCCAACCTGTACGTCAAGGTGCCGGCCACCGCCGAGGGTGTCGAGGCCATCCGCGTCCTGGTGGGAGAGGGCCGCAACATCAACGTCACGCTGATCTTCGGCCTCGACCGCTACGAGGACGTGATGGAGGCCTACCTGGCCGGCCTCGAGACCTATGACGGCGACCTGTCCAAGGTCACCAGCGTGGCCTCGTTCTTCGTCAGCCGGGTCGATACCGAGGTCGATCGCCGGCTCGAGGCCATCGGCACCGACGCCGCCCTGGCCCTGCGGGGCAGGGCGGCGGTGGCCCAGGCCCAGCTGGCCTACGGCCGGTTCCTGGACCGCTTCGGCGGCGACCGCTGGCAGGCACTGGCCGCCCGGGGCGCCCGGGTGCAGCGCCCGCTGTGGGCCTCGACGTCGACCAAGAACCCCGCCTACCGCGACACGCTCTACGTCGACACCCTGATCGGGCCCGACACGGTCAACACGATGCCCGAGGTCACCCTCGACGCCTTCGAGGACCACGGCACCCTGGCCCGCACCGTCGACGCCGACCCGGCGGCGGCCGCCGCCACCCTCGACGCCATCGGCGAGGTGGGCGTCGACCTCGACGACGTGAGCCGGACGCTGGAAGAGCAGGGTGTCACCTCCTTCGCCAAGAGCTTCGACGAGCTGATGAGCTCCCTCGGCGCCAAGGCGGAAGACCTGCGCAGCGGGTCGCAGGCGAGCTAGACAGAGCGTTCGAACCCGACGAACCTCGGTCCGCCGGCCGGGCGCCCACGCGCCGAGCGCCGTCACCGCGGGGAGGAAGCGTGTACGGCGAATTGGTGGTGGTCGAGGACGTGCCGGGTGAGTTCGCCGAGCGCGTCATCGAGGCGTTCCACGCGCGCCCCCACGACGCCTTCTCGTTCGCGGTGTCGGGCGGTGACCTGGCCCGCCGCAGCTACGAGCGGCTCGCCGACGATGCCGGCAGCCAGATCGACTGGTGGAAGGTCGACGTCTACTGGGGCGACGAGCGCTGCGTGCCGCTCGATCACGCCGGCTCCAACTACCGGCTGGTGCGCGAGGCGCTGCTCGAGCGGGTGGGGGCGGTCAACGCCAACTACCCGATGCGCTGCGAGCAGGGCCCCGACCCCTACCAGCTGCGGCTGGGCGAGCTGGGGCGCATCGACCTGATCCACCTGGGCATGGGGCCCGACGGTCACACGGCCTCGCTGTTCCCCGGCTCGCCGGCGCTCGACGCCGACCCGGGCCGGCTGGTGGTCATGAACAGCGACCCGTCCGGCCGCAACCCCTACGAGCGCATGACGCTCACCTTCCCGGGCATCACCCGGGCCCGGCTGGCGCTCGTCACCGTGGCCGGGGAGGAGAAGCGGGAGGCCCTGGCCCGGGTGGCGGCCGACGATCCCGAGGTGCCTGCCAGCCGCATCCGGGCCGACCGGGTGCTGTGGGTCGTCGACCCGGCCGCCGCGGGCGACCTCGGCTGACCGACCGGGCGGGCCGGAGCCGGGGGCGCGCGTGCGCAGGGAGTGCCACCAGCGGCTGACCCCGCTGCAGGCCGTGGTGATCGAGGTTCAGCGCAGCGTGCGGCGCCGGGTCATGTTCGCCAACGTGGCCGGGGCGCTGGCCGTCATCACGTTCGTGCACCTGGCCTCGGGTGACGCGCTGGCGCCCGACCTGCCGCCGCTGCTGCAGGTGCTCGGCCCGGTGGTGCCCCTGGCGCTGCTGGTGGTGCCCGCCTACCGCTGGAGCCAGCGGACGTTCAGCCGCACGATGGCGTGGGCTGTCGAGGGCCGCACCCCCACCGAGGCCGAGCGGTTCGCGGTGCTGCGCGAGCCGTGGGGCCAGGCGCTGCGCCCGCTGGTGTTCTGGGTGGTGGGCGCCGTGCTGTACCCGCTGCTGTCGTGGATCGTGGGCGCCGACGCCGTCACCATGGTCCGGGTGGCCGAGGGCACGCTGATCGGCGGGGTCACCACCAGCGCCCTCGCTTACCTGATGATCGAGCGGTCGTTCAGGCCGCTGTTCGCCCCGGTGCTCGACGGGCTCCCCGCCGGCCGTCGGCCCCGGGCCCCCGGGGTCCGGCTGCGGCTGCTGCTCACCTGGGCCATCGGCTCGGGGGTGCCCCTGCTGGCCATCGCCCTGGTGCTGCTGCTCGACGGCGACGAGATCCCACTGTACGCGCTGGCGCTGCTGGCCGTCGTGGGCCTGGGGGCCGGGTTCATCGCCACCGTCTCGTCGGCCCGGTCGGTGGCCGAGCCGCTCGACGGGCTTCGGGCCGCGCTGGCCCGGGTGGGGGCCGGCGACCTCGACGTGGGCCTGGTGGTCGACGACGGCGGCGAGGTGGGCGAGGTCCAGGCCGGGTTCAACCGCATGGTGGACGGGCTGCGGGAGCGGCGCCAGATCCAGGACCTGTTCGGCCGGCACGTGGGCCGCCAGGTGGCCACCCAGGCGCTGGAGCGGGGCACCGGCCTGCGGGGCGAGCAGGCCGACGCCAGCGTCGTGGTCATCGACCTGGTGGGCTCGACCGCCATGGCCGAGGTGCTCCCGCCCGACGACGTGGTCGACACCCTCAACGACTTCTTCGACGTCGTGGTGCGGGCGGTCGACGGCCAGGGCGGGTGGGTGAACAAGTTCGAGGGCGATGGGGCGCTGTGCATCTTCGGTGTGCCGGGCGCTCAGCCCGACCACGCGGCCCGGGCCCTGCGGGCCGCCCGGCTGCTGACCCTGGCCGTCGGCGGCCTGGCCGACCGCCACCCCGGCTTGGCCGCCGGCATCGGCGTGTCCTCCGGGCAGGTGGTGGCGGGCAATGTCGGCACCGAGGCCCGCTACGAGTACACGGTGATCGGCCCGGCCGTGAACGAGGCGGCCCGGCTGACCGAGGTGGCCAAGGGCCGGGCGGTCAAGGTGCTGGCCTCGGGCGAGGCGGTGCACCGGGCCGGGGGCGAGGCAGATCGCTGGCGGGACGTCGGCACCGTCGCTCTCCGAGGTCGACAGGCGCCGACGGTGATCTTCGCGCCGACTGCCGACACCACCGTCGCCACGCCCGCCGAGGCCCCCGCGTAACCGTCGCTGCGGGTGGGGGTGATGCCGGAAGCCGCCGGTAGTGTGCGCCCGCATGGAGCACGCGCACCTGCTCGACCTGCCCGTCGCCGAGCTCACGGCCCGGGCCCGGCAGGTCCGGGACGAGGCGACAGGCACCCGGGTGACCTACTCGCCCAAGGTGTTCATCCCGCTCACCATGTTGTGCCGCGACCGCTGCGGCTATTGCACCTTCGCCCAGCCGCCGGCGCGCCTCGACAAGGTCTACCTCTCGCCCGACGACGTCCTGGCCATCGCACGAGCCGGCGCCGAGGCCGGCTGCCACGAGGCGCTGTTCACGCTGGGCGAGCGCCCCGAGGAGCGCTACCCGGCGGCCGCCGAGTGGCTCGCCGGGCACGGCTACGCCTCCACCGTCGAGTACGTGGCCGCCATGTGCCGGCTGGTGCTCGACGAGACCGGCCTGCTCCCCCACGCCAACGCCGGCGCCCTGTACGACGACGAGCTGGCCCGGCTGCGGCCCGTCGCCCCCAGCCAGGGGATGATGGTCGAGACGCTGCGGCCCGACCTCGACGCCCACCGGGGCTCGCCCGACAAGACGCCCGAGCGCCGGCTGGCCACCCTGGAGGCGGCCGGGCGCCTCGCCATCCCGTTCACCACCGGCATCCTGGTCGGCATCGGCGAGACCCGGGCCGACCGGCTGGCGGCGCTGGAGGCCATCGCCGCCGCCCACCGCCGCCACGGCCACGTGCAGGAGGTCATCGTCCAGAACTTCCTGCCGAAGCCGGGCACGTCCATGCACCAGACACCCCCGTGCCCGCCCGACGAGCACCTCGACGCCATCGCCCTGGCCCGGCTGGTGCTGCCGGCCGACGTCCACGTGCAGGCGCCGCCCAACCTGGCCGACGACTTCGGGGTGCTGCTCGACGCCGGCATCGACGACTGGGGCGGCGTCTCGCCCGTGACCGCCGACCACGTCAACCCCGAGCGGCCGTGGCCGGCGCTCGACCGGCTGCGGTCGGTCACCGAGGCCCGCGGCTTCGCGCTCGCCCCCCGGCTGACCATCTACCCCGAGTTCGTGGCCGACGGCGCCCGCTGGCTCGACCCCGGGCTGGTGTTCCCCGTGGGCGACCGGGCCGACGCCGAGGGCCTCGGCCGCGACGACCCGGGTTCGGTGTTCCCCGAGCGCACGCTCGAGAACGCCAGGGCCGGCACGGGCGCCGAGATCGTGCTCACCGGCATCCGCTCATCGGCCTGGTACTCGGGGGCCGACGCCGAGCCGCCCACGCTGGTCCCCGGGCCCCGGGGAACGGTGCGGGGCCGGGTGGCCGAGGTGCTCGCCGGGGTGCGGGCCGGCCAGACCGTGGGCGAGGACGAGATCGTCGCCCTGTTCGCCGCCCGGGGGCCCGAGGTGGTGGCGGTGGCCGAGGTGGCCGACGACCTGCGGCGCGACGTCGTGGGCGACACGGTCACCTTCGTCCGCAACCGGAACATCAACTACACCAACGTGTGCACGTTCAAGTGCCGGTTCTGCGGGTTCTCGAAGGGGCCGCTGTCGCTGAACCTGCGGGGCACGCCGTACCTGCTCACGCTGGACGACATCGCCGGCCGGGCCCGCGAGGCGTGGGACCTGGGGGCCACCGAGGTGTGCCTCCAGGGCGGCATCCACCCCGACTTCGACGGCGACTACTACATCGACGTGGCCCACGCCGTGAAGCAGGCGGTGCCCGGCATCCACCTCCACGGGTTCACGGCCCTCGAGGTCACCGAGGGGGCCAGGCGCCTGGGCGAGCCGCTCGACGGCTACCTGCGGCGGTTGATGGACGCCGGGCTGCGGTCGCTGCCGGGCACCGCGGCCGAGATCCTCGACGACCCGGTGCGGGCCGTCCTGTGCCCCGACAAGATCACCACCGACGAGTGGCTCGAGTGCCACCGGGTGGCCCACGGGGTGGGGTTGCGCTCCAACGTGACCATGATGTTCGGGGCCGTCGAGGCGCCCCGATCGTGGGCCCGGCACTTCGTGCGCACTCGGGCGCTGCAGGCCGAGACCGGCGGGTTCACCGAGTTCGTGGGCCTGCCGTTCGTGCACATGGCGGCCCCCATCTACCTCCAGCGCAAGGCCCGCCGGGGCCCGACCTTCCGCGAGGTGCTGCTGGTCCACGCGGTGGCCCGCATCGTCTACCGGGGGCTCATCGACAACGTGCAGTTCTCGTGGGTGAAGCTGGGGGCGGAGGCCGGCGTGCAGTTGCTGCAGGCCGGGTGCAACGACCTCGGCGGCACGCTGATGGACGAGAACATCTCCCGCGCCGCGGGGGCGAGCCACGGCCAGGCGATGACGCCCGCCGACTTCGCCGCCATGGTGGCGCCGCTGGGCCGCACGCTCCAGGAGCGGACCACGCTGTACGCCCCGGTCGAGGGCCTGGCCGCCCGGGCCTGACGCCCCCCGCCGCGGTCCGGCGGGGGCATGGCCGCGTCGGTAGGGTGCGGGCCTTCGGGCCGGACCGCGCCCTCACCACCACTCCTCGTCGAGCTTGGCCTCGATCGCGCGGACGTTCTCCCTGGTGCACGCCGCGCACAGCCGGTCGACCCCCCGGTCCGAGGTGGCCAGCGACCAGCCGGGCGCCAGGCCGCCGTCGGGCACCTCGGCGGTCGCCCCGCACCGGGCGCAGGTGGCCGTGCTCACGGCCCGCCGGGCCGGAAGGCGACGAGCCGCCCGTCGGCCGTGCCCGCGTAGAGGGTGCCGAATGCGACGGTCGGGCCGGTGGTGACGGGGGCGTCGAGCCCGTCGGCCCACAGCGGCCGGACGGCCGGCCCCGCCGCAGGGTAGGCCGACAGCCGGCGGCCGGTGGCCACGTACACCACCCCGCCGGCGACGGCGGGTGGCGTGGCCGGCCGACCGGCCAGGGCCACGGTCCGGATCGGGGGGCAGGTGGCGGCGCCGCACCCGCCGGCGGCGAAGGTGAGCAGGGTCCCGGCGTCGGTGGCCACCAGCAGGCCGCCGGACGCCAGCGCCGGGCGCTCGGTGACCGCCGCGCCGGCGGCGGCCGACCACCGCACCGCCCCGGTGACGGTGTCGACGGCGTAGACGGTCCCGGCGTCGGTGGCGACGAACGCCGTCGCCTCGTCGTCGCTCACGACCGGGGTCGTCGGCAGGCCATCGAGCGCGGTGCGCACGTCGGGTTGGCAGACCACCGCCTGGGCCTCGGGTCCGCCGGCCGGGCAGCCCTGGTCGAGGTCCCACGCGGCGAGGATGTCGACCCCGTAGAAGCCGCCCCCCAGCCCGACGAAGAAGTGCGAGCTGGTGACGGTCGCCGCGGTGGGCGCCGGGACCGGGTCCACGCCGAAGTGGACGATGAGGAACCAGTCGACGGGCCCGTCGACCTCGATGCCGGCGGCAGGCAGCGTGCCCTCGACCAGCCCGCTGTTGACGGTGACGGTCCACGGGTCCCGGCGCGTCACGAACATCGACCCGATCCCGCCGCCCCGGCCCAGTACCGCCCCGGTGGCGGCGTCGAGGCGCACGGTCCCGCCCGAGTCGGGCGCCCCGCCCCACGGCACGACGAGCGTGCCGCCCTCGGCCGCCACCGGTCCGGCCACCAGGCCCGCCGGCGGTCCGGCCGGCACCACCGGGGTGCGCCACAGCCGGGTCCCCGTGCCCGTGTCGATGCCGTAGGCGGCGATGTCGTCGCTCACGTGCACCACGCCGGGCCCCGACACGACCGGATCGGCTCGCACCGGCCCGGCGTCGACGGCCGCCGTCCACGCCGGCGCCAGCGTCGCCACGTTGACGCCGGTCAGCCCGGCCTCGACCGGGTTGCTCCCCTGGTGCAGGGGCCCGAACCCCGGCTGCCCCCAACACCCCGCGGCGGCCGCCACCACCGCGGCCCCGCCCACGACGCGCGCCGCGGATCGGCCCCACCGTTCCCGACGGACGCGCATGTCGCCCGATCGTAGGGCCAGGGGGAGGCGGCATCGCGGAACGGGGGGGTTCGGAGCCCGGTCCGGTCTGCCAGGCTGAACCCCGATGGACAGAGACAGCATCCGCCGCCTCCTGGACGAGGCCGGCGCCACCCGCAACCGCGACATCCTCGCCGACATCCTGCGCACGAGCTACGACCTGGCGACCGACGACGCCGACCGGCTCGACCTCAAGATCACCCGCGACGCCCTCAAGGAGATGCGCGAGGCCTACCGCCTCTTCGCCCCGTTCAGCGGGGTGCGCAAGGTCACCGTGTTCGGCTCGGCCCGCACGCTGGGCACCGACCCGCTGTACGCCCACGCCCGCGAGCTGGCCTCCCGGCTGTCCGCCACGGGGTGGATGGTGGTGACCGGGGCCGGGCCCGGGATCATGGCGGCGGCCACCGAGGGCGCCGGCCCCGACCGCAGCCTCGGCGTCACCATCCGCCTGCCGTTCGAGGAGACCAGCGTGGGCCCGCTGTCGGGTTCCGACCGGGTCGTCAGCATGAAGTACTTCTTCACCCGCAAGCTCATGCTGATGAAGGAGTCGAGCGGCTTCGTGTCGCTCCCCGGCGGGTTCGGCACCCTGGACGAGACGCTCGAGCTGCTCACGCTCATGCAGACCGGCAAGGCGACCCCGGCCCCGCTGGTGCTGCTGGACGTGCCCGGCCAGACGTACTGGAAGGGGTGGGAGGCCTTCGTGCGCGACGAGCTGGTCGACGCCGGCTGGGTGTCGCCGCTGGACACCAACCTGTCCACCATCACCGACGACGTCGACGAGGCGGTCGACATCATCCGGGGCTTCTGGCGCAACTACCAGGGCCTGCGCTGGGTGGGCGATCGCCTGGTCATCCGGCTGAAGGGCGAGCCGACCGACGCCGAGATCGCCGGGCTCGACGAGGAGTTCGCCGACCTCGTGGTCGAGGGCCACATCGAGCGCACCGGCCCCCTGCCCGCCGAGGTGTCCGACAAGGACGACCTCGACCTGCACCGCCTGATCGTCACCTACGACGTGCGCAAGGGCGGCCGGTTCCGTGACCTGATCCGGGCCCTGAACGCCCTGCCCAGCGCCCCGCCGCTCGACGCCTGACGGCCACCCTCAGGTGGCGCCGGGCAGCTCGTGCTCATGGGCCGCCAGCACCTTGGGCGGCGCCTTCAGCCGCCACGAGTCGACGATCAGCTCGGTCAGCTCGTCGACGTCGATGGCCGGGATGCGCACCAGCACCGTCGGGTAGCCGTCGTAGTGCGGGGTGGTGAAGAACACGTCGGGCTCGGTGGCCAGCAGCGCCTCCTTCTCGCCCAGGTCCTCGACGAACACCACCAGGCCGCCCTCGGCCTCGCTGCGGATGCGCAGGAACCCCTTGCCCTTCACCCGGAAGCCCGGGGAGCCGTACCACGGCTTCTCCTCGGTCTCGGGCAGGGACAGCGCGATGCGGCGGACGTCGTCCTCGGTGGCCACGCCCCGACGTTAGAGCGTGCGCGGATAGGTCGCGCCGTCTCGGCGAACGGTTACTGTGTTTCCCGCTCTTGGCGCTTCGCGCCGGGCCGCTCGGGCCACGGCCTCGCCTATCGGCTCGGCCTCTTCGGCCGCACGATGACCGCCGTCAGGTGAGGAACCGCCGCAACCCCACGGGCAGCCGCCGGCGGGCCGCCTCGTCGAGCTGGGCCCCCACCACCCGGGCCCGGGCCCGGCGGTGGACCGACGGGTCGGGGTGCGCGGCCAGCACCGCCAGCGCGTCGGGCGACGTGGCCGGGTTGTCGGCCAGCCGCCGCAGCGCGACGACGTCGCCGGCGCCGGCCAGTGCCAGGGCCCGGGCGCCGAGCCGCGGGTGGGCGGCCATCCGCCGCAGCACCGTGGGGTCGGTCTCGGTGCGGGGGTCGGCCAGCACCGCGACCACGGCGGCGGGCAGGTCGGGCCGGGCGGCGACCTCCGCCCGCACCAGCGGCGACCGGTCGGCGGCCAGCGCCGCCACCACCCAACCGGGGACCTCGCGGCGGCGGGCAGCCTCGGCCCGGCCGGCCTCGTCGCCCGACTCGACGACGGTGCGCCAGCACCGGGCGCAGCGGCCGCCGGCCTCGAGGCCGGTGCGCCGTCGGCACGTCCCACACCGAACCGAGGTCACCTGGCCCAGCATTCCAGCGGGTCGCCCGCGGCGGGCGGAATGCTCGGCCATGAGGAGGCAGCTGCGCACCATGGCGCTCGAACGCACCGCGATCCCCCGGGAGTTCTCGAACCCCCGCCGCTTCACCCGGCGCTTCCGGGTGATCCTGGCCGGCGTGGCCTTCGCCGCGGTCTCCGGACCGATCGGATGCGTGGCCGCCGTCGCCAACCGCCCCGACGACACCCCGCCGCCCCCGGTTCCCCGGCACCAGGACTACGCGGCGGTCGTGGCCCAGAGCTACCTCGACGGCGAGCCGCTGCCCGTCCCGGTGGCCCGGGGGATCAGCGCCGATGCCGGGCGGGTGGCCGCCGACGACCCCGCCGTGATCGGCGGCGACGAGCCGCGGCCGGCCCCGATCCCCCACACCTGGGTCATCCCGATGAGCGCGGAGCTGGCCACCGTCCCGGTCGGCGCCGACGACCACCGCACCGTCGAGACCCACCGCTTCCTGGTCGGCACGCCGTCCGGCCCGTTCGTGCTGGCGGTGCCGCTGGTCGAGACCCGGGGCAGCGGGCCGGCCCTGGGCGCCCTGCCCAGCCTCGAGCCGTTCGTCCCCGACAGCGCCGCCGCGGACATGGACCCGCTCGACTGGAGCACCGCCTACGACACCGCCAAGCCGACCACCACGCTGGAGGAGCGGATCGGCGAGTGGGCCGAGGCCTTCGCCACCGACGACCGCCGCCGGCTGCTGGAGATCACCGGCGACGGCCGCAACGGGGTCGAGTACGTCGGCCTCGGGTCCTGGGACCTGGCCGGCGAGCCGCAGGTCGGCGGGCTGTTCACCAGGGGCGACGGCAGCGCCGGCACCCACGTCGAGCTGGCGCTCACGGCGGCCGACGACCCGGCCGTCACCACCCGCATCTCGTTCGACCTGCTGGTGCGGCACGCCGGCGAGCCGCTGCCGGAGATCGTGGCCTGGGGCCCGGCCGGCTCGGCGCTGACCCTGACCGCCTACGAGAACGCCAGCCGCATCCCGGCCGGCGGCGAGGCCCGGTCCACCACCACGACCACGTCGCCGGCCGCCGCCGCGGCCGCCGCCGAGGAGGCCGGGTGAGCGACCGAACCATGAGCACAGTGCCCTACTCGGCACGCAGAGCCGATCGCTCACTGCGTGCATCCCGAAGGGTGCACCAGTGAGCGAGCGAAGCGAGCGAACCATGAGCACAGTGCCCTACTCGGCACGCAGTGCCGATCGCTCACTGCGTGCATCCCGAAGGGTGCACCAGTGAGCGCCGGCACCGTCGCCGCGGCCACCACCCCCCGGGACCGGCTGCTCGCGGCCGCCCGGGAGGTGCTGGCCGACGACGGCCTCGAGGGCCTGACCCTCCGGGCCATCGCCCGCCGGGCCGGCGTGTCCCACGGCGCCCCGCTCCGCCACTTCCCCACCCTCGCCGCCCTGCTGGCCGCCCTGGCCGCCGACGGGTTCGCCCGGCTGGTCGCCACCGTCGACGGCGAGCTGGCCACCGCCGACGCGGCCGCCGCCGCGGCCGGCACCACCCTCGACCCCCGGCGGCGCCTGGCCATCGCCGGCCGGGGCTACCTCCGCTTCGCCCGGGAGGACCCCGGCGTGTTCTCGGTGACGTTCCGTCCCGAGCGGGTCGACATGACCGACGGCCGCTACCAGGAGGAAGGCTTCCGCTCGTTCCAGCAGCTCGTCGATCTCGTCGAGGCCGCCCAGCGCGCGGGCTGGCAGCCGGACGTCCCCACCCGCGACCTGGCCGCCGTCATGTGGGCCAACATCCACGGCCTGGCCACGCTCGGCCTCCACGGCGCGCTCGGCGCCGTCGCCGGCGACGACGCCCTCCCCCGCCTGTCCGCCCTGTCCTCGATGCTCACCCTCGGACCCCAAGGAGACCCCCGATGACCACCACCATCTCGTTCCTCGACGGCAACTTCGCCCCCGTCGCCGAGGAGACGACCAGCCTCGACCTGCCCGTCACCGGCACGATCCCGCCCGAGCTGGTCGGCCGGCTCGTGCGCATCGGCCCCAACCCCCGCACCCGGCCCGACCCCGCCAGCTACCACTGGTTCACCGGCGACGGCATGGTCCACGGGCTGCGCCTCGACGGCGGGCGGGCCGCCTGGTACCGCAACCGGTGGGTGGGCGGCGGCGAGGTCGTCAACACCCACGTCATCGGCATCGACGGGCGCACCATCGCCACCGTCGAGGCCGGCAACCAACCGGTGGAGCTGACCGACGAGCTGGAGACCATCGGCCGTTGCGACTTCGGCGGCACGCTCGACGGGTCGTTCACCGCCCACACCCACGTCGACCCGGCCACGGGCGACCGCCACGGCGTGACCTACCACTGGTCGTGGGATCACATCCGCCACGTCGTCGTCGGCCCCGACGCCCGGGTGCGGCGCGAGGAGCGCGTCCCCGTGGCCGACGGGCCCATGGTCCACGACTGCGCCATCACGGAGCGCTACGTGGTGCTGTTCGACCTGCCGGTCACGTTCAGCATGGAGGCCGCCGGCGAGGGGGCGACCCTGCCCTACCGCTGGAACCCCGCCCACCCGCCCCGGATCGGGCTGCTGCCCCTCGACGGGCCGGCCGGGTCGGTGCTCTGGTTCGATGCCCCCGAGTGCTACGTGTTCCACACCCTCAACGCCTACGACGTGGTGGCCGGCGGTCAGGACCAGGTGGTGCTCGACCTGGTGCGCCACCCCCGCATGTTCGCCACCCTGCTCAACGGGCCCTACGAGGGTCTGCCCGCCTTCGAGCGCTGGACGCTCGACCTCGGCCGGGGCACGGTGGCGGTCGAGGCACTCGACGACCACAGC
>DASXRH010000727.1:0-6333 GCA_036506715.1 Acidimicrobiales bacterium | reverse complement strand
GGCGATGGCGGTCGTCGTGCTCTTGCCCTTGGTGCCGGTCACGCACACCACCCGCGACCGGTCGGCGCCGGCCAGCCACAGGCCGAGGCCCCCGACGACGGCCACGCCGGCGGCCTCGAGCGTCGCCACCTCGGGACGGTGGCGGCTGATCCCCGGCGCCTTCACCACCACGTCGCACCGGGTAAGGGCATCGAGCCCGCCCTCGGCGGACCGCAGCACCGGCCGACCGTCGAATCCCCCGGCCGTCGGGGCGTCGTCGACCAGCACCGGCTCGACCCCCAGCGCGGCCAGGGCGCGGACGCTCGCCCGGCCCTCGACGCCGAGCCCCCACACGCCAACCGCGCGGCCGCGCAGGTCAGACCAGGAGATCGTCGGTGGCGTAGGCATCGGGCACGAAGTGGGGGCCGACGGGCCGGCGCAGGGCGGCGGCGGCCTCGGGCCCGGGCAGCCGGTCGCCCAGCCGATCGACCAGGGCCCGCAGCACCGGCGTGACGGCGCGGTCGTGGCGGGCGGCGGCCAGCGCCACCGCGGCCCGGCTCTCGTCGACGTCGCCGACGCATTCCCACGGCTTGGCGGCGCCCGACGTGTCGACCAGCGACTCGAACCGGGGGAGCAGGCCGGGGTCGTCGAGCGGCTCGTGCCCGCCGAAGACCTTGGCCAGCGCGTCGGCGTCGACGAAGGGGGCGAGGATGAGGTCGACGAAGCAGCACTTGTCGCACTGGCCGCACCAGTGGTCGAGCCGCCGGGCCGGGTCGATGTGGAACCCCCGGTTGCAGCTCTGGAAGGCCTGGTGGTACTCGGTCAGCCCGGCGAACCGCTCGGCGATGCGCAGCTCGGTGTAGGGCCGCAGCCGGGAGAAGTAGTCGACGCCGCCCAGCGCCCCGGCCACCACACGCCGGAAGCCGGCCTCGAAGGCGGCGCTCTTCGAGTACTGGTGGTTGATGGCCCGCCCGCCGACCTCGATGGTGGCCGACGACGACGACCACTCGTTGGACATCACCACGGCGTCGCGGCCGTCGAGCACCGCCGCCAGCACGGCCGTGGCCGAGATGATGCCGGTGACCGGCACGTGGCCGTTGAGGAAGCCCAGCTCGCGGGACCGCAGCACCTGGGGGTCGAGGGCCCGCTCGGCCCGCACCACCGGCAGGCCGGTGACGGCGGCGGCCCGCTCGATGGCGGCGAACCGGTCGCCCGGCCGGTCCACGACGAACAGCGCGGCGTTGCCCCGGTCGCGCACGAGCTCGACCGTCACGATCGAGTCGATGCCGCCGCCGAACGGCACCAGCGGGCGGGCCCCGGCGCCCGGATCGGTGGCCGGGGCCGGCGCCGGCTCGGCGTCGGTGGTCGGGGCCTCGATGCGCAGGCCGGAGAGGTCGAGGCCGTTGCGGTGGGCGAACTCGCCGAGGCCGTCGCGGTAGAACTCGGCCAGGAACGCCGCCTCGTCCGGCCGGAGCGGGGTGGCGGGCAGCTCGACGACCGGCGGGGCCGCCGTCTTGTAGTACGACACCCCGGCCAGCAGGAACAGCAGGCGGGCGGCGGCGTCGGCCGCGGGTGCGTCCCACCGCCCGCCGGCGGCGGTGGTCAGGCCGGGGAAGGCGACCACCTCGCGGAACTCCCGCCCGGCCAGCTCGTAGCGGCAGGTGACGGTGCCGGCCGCCGGGTCGAGGTCGTAGCCCGCGTAGCGGAACGCGGTCACGGTGCCGGCCGCCGGGGGTGGAGCCGGGCCAGGAGGGCGAAGCGGCCGCACGGGCCCTCGGCCCGGTGGCTGAAGAACGGGGTGCCCGGCCCCGTCACGGCCGGCGCCGCCTCGATGCGGCCGGGCCGCACGCCGGCGTCGACCAGCACCCGGCGGTTGGCGGCCACCAGGTCGAACGTCCACCGGCCGGTTCCGTCTGGCCGCAGCACGTCGTCGGCGCCGGCGCCGAAGCACGCGCGGGCGGCCTCGGCCACCTCGTCGCCCACCTGGTACCGGTCGGCGGCGATGGAGGGCCCGATCCCGGCCACCAGCGCCGCCGGGGTGGCGCCCAGCGCGGTCATGGCGGTCACGGCCGCTTCGGCCACCCGCTGCGTCGTGCCCCGCCACCCGGCGTGGACGCACCCCAGCACGCGGGCCCCCGGGTCGTAGAGGACGAGCGGGGTGCAGTCGGCCACCTTGACGGCCAGCCCCAGCCCGGGGGTGGCGGTCACCAGGGCGTCGGCCGCGAGGGTCTCGCCGGGGGCGGGCCGGTCGACGGTGGCCACGCCGCGGCCGTGCACCTGGCGGGCGAACACAATGTCGCCGGCCCCGCAGCCGATGGCGGCCGCCGCCCGCCGCCGGTTCTCGGCCACGTGCCCGGGGTCGTCGCCCAGGTCGAGGCCGAGGTTGAGGCTGGCGAACCCGCCGGTCGACACCCCGCCGGCGCGGGTGGTCACCACGGCGTCGACGGGCAGCCCGGCGAACGACGGCCAGGTCAGGACGTCGAGGCCGTGGCGGTCGGCCAGAGCGGGGGAGCCGGGGGTGGCGGACGTCATGCGGCCCGCCAGCCTACCGCCGCGCCCCGGTCGGCCCGGCCAGGGCAGGGCCCACGCCCGAGCCCGTCGGGGCGGCGGCTAGGACAGGCCCTAGGCCGTGGCCTGTTCGGCCAGCTTGGCCAGGTCGGTGCCGGTGTGGCTGATCTCGAAGCGGCCCTTGTCGAAGGAGCGGATCGAGACGTCCCAGTCGCCGGCCTCGGCCCGGAGGGCGCCGACCGTGGAGCGCTCGCGGGGGCGGTGGGCGAAGGGGTCGAACGAGTACCAGCGCATGGCGTTCTCGTGGGTGATCCTGGCCACCTCGTCGTCGGGCACGGCGGCGGCGTCGAGGACCTCGGCCAGCTCCTCGGGGGCCTCGGGCCATGACGAGTCGCTGTGGGGGTAGTCGCACTCCCAGGCGATGTTGTCGACGCCGATCAGCGCCCGGTTGGCCACTCCCACCGGGTCGCTGATGAAGCAGGTGAGGAAGTGATGGCGGAACACGTCGCTCGGCAGGCGGTCGCCGAAGTCCTGGCCGGTCCACAGGTGGTGCATGTCGTAGGTGCGGTCGAGCCGGTCGAGGAAGTAGGGGATCCAGCCCGTGCCGCCCTCGGACAGGGCGATGCGCAGGTCGGGGAAGTGCTTGGGGATGCGTGACCACAGCAGGTCGGCCGCCGCCTGGCAGATGTTCATCGGCTGCAGCGTGATCATCACGTCGACGGGGGCGTCGGGGGCGGTCACGGCCAGCTGGCCCGACGACCCGAGGTGGATCGACAGCACGACCCCCTCGTCGGCGCACGCGGCCCACAGCGGGTCCCACGACGGCTGGTGGAAGCTGTCGTAGCCCAGCGTGGCCGGGTTCTCGGTGAACGTGATCGAGTGGACGCCCTTGGCCGCCAACCGCCGCACCTCGGCCCCGGCCAGCTCGGCGTCCCACAGCGGCACCAGGCCCATCGGGATGAAGCGGCCGGGGTGGGCCGCGCACCACTCGTCGACGTGCCAGTCGTTGTAGGCCCGGAGGACGGCGAGGGCGAACTCCTTGTCCTCGACGTTGGCGAACACCCGCCCCGAGAACCCCGGGAACGACGGGAAGCACATCGACGCCAGGACCCCGCCGGCATCCATGTCCCGCACCCGGTCGTCGACGTTCCAGCAGCCGGGCCGCATCTCGTCGAAGGCCGTGGGCTCGATGCCGTACTCCTCCTTGGGCCGGCCCGCCACGGCGTTGAGCCCGATGTTGGGGATCTTCTGGCCGTTGAACATCCACACGTCGGAGCCGTCCCGCCGGCGGTGGACCCGGGGCGCCTCGTCGCGCTCGGCCCAGCGGGCCGGGAGGTGGCGCTCGAACATGTCGGGCGGCTCGACCAGGTGGTCGTCCACGCTGATCATGATCAGGTCGTCGACACGCATCGCACCCTCCTCGAACCCGGATACTCAACACTGAACTATAGTTCAGTCTGTCGAACAAGGCGACGACGGAGGGGACCGGGATGGCCGACGACGACGATCGCGAAGCCGGACACGTCTACGCGGAGCGGATGTTCCCCGCCCCGGTCGACCTGGGCATCGCCCAGCCGGACCGGGCCGTCTCGTCCGTCAGCCACGGCACCGAGGCCTGGCTCACCGGGCGGGGCGGCGACGGCGGCCACTGGTACGAGGGCGGCGGGGCGGCCAGCGATCGGGCCGTCCAGGGCATCACCGTCTACCCGCCCACGGGCGGCGTGCAGACCCAGGGCGACCCGTTCGAGCCGGTCAAGATCGGGATCCTCATCGACATGGACCTCAACCAGCTCCTGGCCGACTGGATCGACCCGACGATCCTGGCCATCGAGGACGCGCTCAACGAGGGCGTGTTCTCCCGGGGGCCGGTCCAGCTGGTCATCGCCGACGCCCGCGGGCTGCCCCGCGAGAACTACCGCAAGGTGATCGACGGCTACCGGTGGCTCGTCGACCAGGGCTGTGTGGTCGTGCTGGGGCCGATGATCTCCGACAACTCGCTGGTGCTCCAGGACACGGCCAACGAGCTGGGCGTGGCCTGCATCGGCTGGACCGGCGCCCACCGCTTCGCCTCCGAGTACTGCTTCACCGTGGCCAACGGCGACATCCCCACCGAGGGCACGATGTGCGCCCAGTGGCTGGCGGCCCGGGGGCTGACCCGGGTGGGCTCGTTCTGGGAGCAGGGCTCGTCGGGCCGCGACTACGCCGACTACTTCCGCGACACCGCCGGCCGGCTGGGCCTCACCGTGGTGCGCGAGGTCAAGCTCGAACCCAACCCCAAGGGCCTCGAGGACGACCTGGCCCTGATGCGCGACCTCGGCGTCGAGGGCGTCTACTACGGGGGCTACGGCTATGCCACGTTCCACTTCGCCGAGGCGTTCACGGCGCTCGACTGGGACCCGCCCCGGGTGATGGGCACCGCGTTCATGTTCTATTCCAACTCGAACCGTTGGGCGCAGGGGCTCGAGGGCTGGCACGGCGTCGACCAGCTGGGCGAGGACGGGGCCAACCCCAACTACGAGGCCATGATCGCCCGGTTCGAGCGCCGCTTCGGGCGGGCCACCCGCAACGTGGTGGTGGCGCTGGCCTACGACACGGCCCGGGTGGCCATCCACGGCATCGGCAACGCCGCCATCCCCACGCCCCGCCACGTCAAGGAGGGCATGGAGCGCATCCGCTGGATGCCCGCCACCAACGGCGGCCCCGGCACCTACATCCAGTTCGGCCCCCACGACCGCAAGGGCTACAAGGGCGACTTCCTCACCATCCGCGAGCTGCGGGGCGGCGAGCTGCGCTTCGACGGCTACCACCGGCCCGAGTGGCCGTCGAACGCCTCGTGATCGCCCGGCCGATGAACGACAAGGTCTACATCCACGAGCTCATCGACATCATCGGGCACAACCGGGCCCGCTACATGCACCACATGACGGCCAACTGGGTGCCGGTGGCGTTGGAGGAGCGCAACCAGCGCTGCTTCGGCGTGTGGGGCACGGTGGGCTCGACCGGGCGGTGGCCCGAGGTCGTGAACATGTGGGAGCTCGACGGCTGGGACGGCCTGGTCGGCAACTTCCGCCACGAGCTCGGCCACGCCAGCCTCCAGGACCCGGCGCTGGCCGAGTGGTGGGCGGCGGCGGCATCCCTGCGGCGGGGCGGCGTGGACCGCATCGTGGTGCCCGAGCCCTGGACCCTCCCCATCGACGACCTGGTCGCCGCCGGGGTGCGGGGCGAGCTGTACAGCCACGAGCTGGTCACCGTGCCGGCCGGCGCCGCCCCCGCGTTCCTGGCGGCGGTGGCCGAGCAGGCCGTACCCGCCCACGAGGCGCTGGGGCTCACGGCCGTGGGGGCGTTCCGGGTGGCGATGGTCAACGACTCGGAGGCCGTGGTCATCTGGGCCATCCCCGACTGGGAGACCTGGGCCCGGGTCGAGCAGGCGTGGCTGGGAACCGGCGACGACGCCGGACTCCTGGCCGGGTGGCGCCGGACCGCGCTGGGGCTGGGGGCCGACTGGCGGCGCACCCTGCTGGTCGACGCCCCGCTGGCCCCGCTGCGCCTCGGGCGCCAGCCCGAGATCGGCGACCGCCGCCCCCTCGACGACCTGTAACCCGCACCCGCGTCACGAACCGGCGCGCGTCGCCTGCGCCTCGCGCAGGCTCCGCGCGCCGGTTCGGGTGGTGGTCAGCTCAGCAGGTAGGCCATGACCCGGCCGAGGATGTCGGCCTGCTCCTCGGGCGTGGCCGACGACTTCGCCCAGTACTACCTGGGCGCCTTCGCCCGGCCGCTCACCAGTACGCCGACGCGCTGGCGGTGGCCGCCGGCCGCCCCCACTACGTGCGCGGCCCGGGGCGGATG
>DASXRH010000726.1:0-1832 GCA_036506715.1 Acidimicrobiales bacterium | reverse complement strand
CTGCCCGCGCTGGTCGAGCGCACGCGGTCGACCGGGCTCGACGTGGCGGTCGACGGGGTCGACGCCGCCACCGCCGGCGGCCTGCCACCCGGCGTCGACCTGGCCGCCTTCCGGGTGGTGCAGGAGGCGGTGACCAACGTGGTGCGCCACGCCGGGGCCGGGCGGGCCACCATCCGCTTCGCCCGCCGACCCGGCGAGCTGGTGGTCAAGGTCGACGACGACGGCCGGGGCCCGACCCGCGGGGACGCCCCGGCCGGCGGCGGCCGGGGCATCGCCGGCATGCGGGAGCGGGCTCGTGCGCTCGGTGGCCGGCTGGAGGCCGGCCCGCGGCCTGGCCTGGGCTTTCGGGTGCGGGCCTGCTTCCCGCTGCCACCCGACGGCGACGGCAGCGACAGCGGCGGCGACGAGCGGGGCGACGGGTGATCACGGTCCTGCTCGCCGACGACCAGGGCCTGGTCCGGGCGGGGTTCAAGGCCCTGCTCGACGCCCAGGACGACATCGAGGTCGTGGGCGAGGCCGGCGACGGCGACGAGGCCGTCCGCTTGGCCCGCCACCTGCAGCCCGACGTCGTGCTCATGGACATCCGCATGCCCGGCACCGACGGGCTGGCCGCCACCCGCACCATCGCCGGCGACGAGCGCCTGGCCGGGGTGCGCATCGTCATCCTCACCACCTTCGAGCTCGACGAGTACGTCTTCGAGGCCATCCGGGCCGGGGCGAGCGGCTTCCTGGTCAAGGACACCGAGCCGGTCGAGCTGCTGCGGGCCGTGCGGGCGGTCGCGGCCGGCGACGCCCTGCTCTCGCCGGGCGTGACCCGCCGGCTCATCGGCGCCTTCGCCACCCAGACCCGCCGCCCGCCGCAGCGGCCCGACCTCGACGTCCTGACCGAGCGCGAGCGCGAGGTCATGGCGCTGGTGGCCGAGGGCCTGTCCAACGACGAGATCGCGGAGCGCCTCTACGTCAGCCCGATGACGGCCAAGACCCACGTGAGCCGGGCGATGATCAAGCTGGCGGCCCGCGACAGGGCCCAGCTGGTGGTCTACGCCTACGAGTCGGGCCTCGTGCGCCCGGGGTGGATCGACTAGGCGCCCGCGTACCGCGGGCGCGGCAGGCGGCAAGCCTCCCCCCGTGTGACGACCCCGGGCCGCCCCGGGCGGACGATCGGGGCATGTTCAGCACATTGCTTGCCCACACCGACGGCTGGGGCTACGGCCCCGGCCCGTGGTTCCTGATCTTCCCGTTCCTCTGGTTCGGCCTGATCGCCTTCGTGCTCTGGCGGTTCCGCCGGGGCGCGTGGGGCGCCTGGCGGGGCCACCAGTCCGGCCGGTCGGTCCTGGCCGAGCGCTACGCCCGCGGCGAGATCTCGGCCGACGAGTACCGCGAGCGCCGCGCCGTCCTCGACGAGGTGGACCGATGATCGCCGCCGCCCGCGCCGTCGAGGCCACCAAGGTCTACGGCGCCGGATCCACCGCCGTGCTCGCACTCGACGAGGTCACCGTCGACTTCGAGGCGGGCCGGTTCACCGCCATCATGGGCCCCTCGGGCTCGGGCAAGTCCACCCTCATGCACTGCGTCGCCGGGCTCGACTCGCTGAGCGGCGGGCACGTGTTCGTGGGCGACGTCGACCTTGGCTCGCTGTCGGACAGGGAGCTCACCCGGTTGCGGCGCGACCGCATCGGCTTCGTCTTCCAGGCGTTCAACCTGGTGCCGACGCTCACCGCCGGCGAGAACATCGCCCTGCCCGACCGCCTGGCCGGGCGGCGACCCGACACCGTCTGGCTCGACGAGGTCGTGACCACGGTGGGCCTGGGCGACCGCCTGGGCCACCGGCC
>DASXRH010000725.1:0-4841 GCA_036506715.1 Acidimicrobiales bacterium | reverse complement strand
ATCCGGGACGAGGGCGGCTTCGTGCCCGCGGACGTGAACTTCGCCGCCGTGCCCCGGGTGCTGGTCACCGGCGACGGCCGGGTCGTCCAGGACGGCCCGGTGCCCGCCATCTATCCCGGCCCCCTGCTGCCCAACCTGCAGCAGCACCAGATCGGCGAGGACGGGGTCCAGCAGCTGCTGGCCCTGGCCGACGAGCACGGCCTGCTGGCCGACGTCACCTACGACGGCCCCACGAACGTGGCCGATGCCCCCGACACCGTGGTGGTGGTCAGTGCGGGCGGGCGGACCTACGAGCACCGGGCCTACGCCCTCGGCCTCAGCGGCGAGGCCGAGTCCGATCCGGCCCGGGCGCGGCTCCAGGACTTCGTGGCGGCCGCCGAGGAGCTGGCCCTCGCGGGCGCCCGGCCGGGCGACGAGACGGACTACGAGAGCGACACCTTCCTGGTGCGGGCGACCCCGGTCGACCCCGGCGCGGCCGGGCAGGCGCCCGACGGCATCGAGCCCCGCCAGGCGGAGTGGCCCGCCGGCGCCCCCCGCCTGGCCGACGCCGCCGACTGTGCCGCGGTGCCGGCTGCGGTGGTCGGCGACCTGCTGCGGGGGTCCGACCAGCTCACCCGGTTCATCGACGGCGGCGCGGCCTACGTGGTGGCGGCGGTGCCGGCGCTGCCCGGTCGCTCGTGCGGCTGATCGCCGGTCACCGCGCCCGGCACGACGCGCTGGGCACGCCGACCATGCCGGCGTCGGTCACGGCCGCCCGCTGGTCGGCCACCAGCGCCCGCAGCTGGGTGAGGGCGGCGCCGCCGCGGAGGTCGGGCGGGTGGGTGCCCGTGTCGACGATCAGGCTGTGGACCCCGGCGATGCCCCCGGCGTGGGCGGCCGACTCGAGGGCAACGAGCACCTCGGGGGTGGCCAGGTCGGGCCGGGACGCCAGGTCGGCCACCACGGTCACGTAGACCAGGGACGGGTCGGCGTCCGGCATGTCGGGCCCGAGGGTCACGCTCTCGACGTCTGGGTGGCGGGCCTGGTGGGCGGCGGTGGCCTCGACCAGGTCGACGAGGTAGGGGCTGGCGGCGGCGACCGAGCGGGACACGGCGACGGCGAGCGCGGGGTCGTGGCGGAAGCCGGTGGCCGCGGCCAGCCGGTAGCGGGCGCAGTCGGGCCGTGAGGCCGCCCCGCCGTCGGTCCACACCGACAGCGCCAGCGCCGCCCCGCTGACCGCCAGGGCGAAGACGCCCCCCATGACGGCGGCCACCGCCCGCCGCCGGCCGGGGTGCCCCGGTGTGGCGGCGAGGGACGGACGTCGCGTTCCCAGCCGCATCGCTCCGCAGCGTAGATCCTCGGCTACGCTCGCTCGAGAGATCACGAAACATCACGACGGGCCGGCGCGTCCGCCGCGGACCGCCCGGGCTACGGTGGCGGGCCGTGCGCGGCGACGGGGGACGGACGGCCCGGCTGGTGGCCGTAGTGGCGGCGCTGGCGCTGGTCGGCGCGGTCGGGGCCTGCTCGTCCGGCGGCGGGGGCAACGGCGGCGCGGCGCCCGAGGGCGCGACCACGACTACCGAGCCGCCCGCCCCGACGGCCGCCGAGCTGTGCGCCGGGGTCCAGCTCCAGTCGCCGCCGGTCACCGTGGCCCAGCCGGCGCTGACCGAGACCTCGGGGGTGGCCACCAGCCGCGCCCACGAGGGCGTCGTGTGGGCCCACAACGACTCGGGCGGGGCGCCCGAGGTGTTCGCGATCGGGCCCGACGGCGCCGACCGGGGCCGGTGGGCCCTGGCGGGTGCCCAGGCCGTCGACTGGGAGGACATGGCCCGGGGGCCCGCGCCCGGCGGCGGGGCCGACGACCTCTACCTGGCCGACATCGGCGACAACCGGTTCCGACGGACGACGATCACCGTCTACCGGGCGCCCGAGCCGGCGGTCGGCGAGGGCGCCACCGGCGGCACGATCGACGGCGTCGCCGCGCTGACGCTCGCCTACCCCGACGGCGCCCACGACGCCGAGGCCCTGCTGGCCGATCCGGTAAGCGGTGACCTGTTCGTGGTGACCAAGGCGTGGGGCGGCGTGGCCACCGGCGTCTACCGGGTCCCGGCCGGCACCGAGCCGGCCGCCGACGGCGTCCCACTGGTCATGACGCGGGAGGGCGATGCCGCCGTCCCGGCGGGCCAGCTGGTCACCGGCGGCGACGTGACGGTCGACGGGGCCGTGGTGGGCCTGCGCACCTACGGCGGCGTGCTCCTGTGGGACCGGACCGACGGCCAGACCGTCCCCGAGGCGCTGGCCGCCACCCCCTGCGCCGCACCGGCGGCGGCCGAGCCCCAGGGCGAGGCGCTGGCCTTCGACCCCGACGGACGGGGATACGTGACGATCAGCGAGGGCGCGACCCCACCGGTCGATCGCGCCCGGCTGCCGTGACGCCGGCGGTCAGGTGAAGGGCAGGAACACCGTGTCGCCCAGGGTGGCCAGGTCGCTCGACGCCAGGCCGCCCTCGGACAGCGTCCACAGCCGGTCGCCGACGACCAGCGCCCGGGTGATGGCGGGCGTGTACGTGTACGGCTCCGGGGCCGGGCGGATCTCGGGCTCGGGCACCGGCACGGGCTCGCCGGGGAACCCCGGCTTGATGACGCCGCCGCCGACGTCGCCGGGGACGCCGGGCTGGGTGATCGCCGGGTGCTCGATCCGGCCCCGCTCGGCGATGCTGGCGCCGGCCGGGTCGACGCCGAAGCCGATCAGCCCGTCGAACGTGGTGGTGCCGTCGTAGACCTGCAGCGGCAGGGCCAGCAGCCCGGCGTCGGGCCACCACAGGAACGCGTGGTGGTCTGCCTCGGCCGCCGACCAGCCGGCGGGGAGAGCCGTCTGGGCCAGACGGGTCGGAGCGGCGGGGTCGCGAACGTCGAACAGCGACACCTGGACGCCCGTGGCCCGCCCCTGGTCGGTGGCGTCCTGGCCGACGCCGATCAGGTAGCCGTCGCCCACGGGGTGCAGGTAGGAGGACCAGCCGAGCAGCTCGAGCTCCCCGGTGACGGCCGGGGCGGCCGGGTCGGACAGGTCGATGGTGTACAGCGGGTCGGTCTGCTCGAAGGTGACCACATAGCCGACGTCGCCGATGAACCGCACCGAGTGGATCGTCTCGCCCTTGCCCAGGCCCTCGACCCGGCCCACCTCGACCAGGGCGCCGTCGCCCGGCGCCAGCACGGTGACCCGGCTGTCGGACTCGCCCTCGCCCTGGAGGCGGGCCGAGCCGGTGGTGGTGGCCACCCGCAGGTCGCCGTCGTGCTCGTCCATGGCGAACTGGTCGAGCAGGGCGCCCTCGACGTGGCCCGACAGCTCGTAGGTGGTGGCGTCGGGGTCGCCGATGGCGAAGCGGTGGATGTCGGTGCCGGGATCGGGCAGGGCGGCGCCCTCGGGCGGCACCTCGGCCGTGGGGTCGACCCACTCGGGGGCGGCCACGTAGAGGTGCTCGGCCGTGGCGTAGACCGTCTGCCCGCCGGCCATGACCCCGGCGCCGCGGCCGGAGGCCAGCGCCGACCCGAGGCCCTCGGACAGGTCGACGGTGACCACCGCCACCATGCCGAACCCGGCGAAGGTGTTCGGCGCCTGCGCGGCCTCGCAGCCGACGAGCGTGCCCTGGTCGTCGACCTGGCCGGCCGCGTCCCGGTGGCGCCAGGCGGGCAGGAAGGCCTCGGGGTCGGCGTCGGCGACCACCTGGCGGTTGGCCTCGGCCGCCCGCTGCTCCGCCTCGGCCCCCGGCACCGCCGGGGTGACCAGCGGCAGCTGGAGCTGCGGGTCGGCGTGCACGACCAGCCGGGCCACGTCGCCGGTCATGCGCGCGGCCACCAGCGAGCCGTCGAGCTCGTAGCTGTCGTTCAGGGTGAGCGTGTCGCCGTCGATGGCGACCTCGGCCACCCGGGTGCCGGGGGCGTAGGGCACGCGGTCGTCGATGACGTCGCCACCCCGGGCGGTCAGCGGCACGATCACGTTCCCGCCGCCCACGACGAGCACGGTGTCGCCGCTCCACAGCAGCTCGGCGCCGGCCAGGTCGTCGGGCAGATCGACCGTGGCCACGATGCGCGCCTCGCTCGCCGACGCCAGCACCAGCTCGGTGCCGGCCAGCGCCACGATGCGGTCGCCGTCGGTCTTGACCACGTCGGCCTCGTCGACGCCGGCCACCTGGACGTTGGTGGTCGACGCCGCGGCGGCCGCCTGGTCGGCGGACCCGGCCTGGCCCGCCGAGCGGGCGTCGGCGGTGGTCGGGGGCGCGCCGGCGCTCTCGGCGGCCATCGCCAGGTCGCCGACCGCCGAGGCCGTGCCGGGGACGCCGTAGGGGCCGACCCGGGGCGCCACCTCGTCCCGGACCCAGGTGCGCAGCGCGTCGCACGAGTCGAAGCGGCGCAGGCTGCTGGCCAGCTCGAGGTTCGGCAGCACCCGCTCGCCGCCGTCCCCGCCGCCGGGCGGGGCCGCGCCGCCGCCCCCGTCCGAGCAGGCGACCGCCGTCGCCACCAGCACCGCCGCCGCCGCGGCCACCGCCGCCCGCCGTCCCGTCGATCCCCGCATGCCGTTCCCCCGAGCGCGTGTCGCTGCCATCGCCGCTTGGACGCCGGCCGACCCCCTCCCGGTTCCCCGGGACGTCAGGTCGGGGCGTGGGCCCGGCTGAGCGCGTGCTCGACCAGCGTCACCAGCACGGCGATGACCGTGGCCGCCCGGCGGGCGTCGCAGGTCACGAGGGGGATGTCGGGCGGCAGGGCCAGGGCCTCCCGCAGCACCTCCTCCGGGTGGCGCGGGGCGCCGTCGAAGACGTTGACCGCCACCACGAACGGGATGCCCCGGTCCTCGAAGTAGTCGAT
>DASXRH010000724.1:0-2530 GCA_036506715.1 Acidimicrobiales bacterium | reverse complement strand
CCGTGCATGATGGCCCGGGCCGCCGGCCACAGCACGGCGTCGCCGTCGCCGATGCGGGCCGCCACCCGGCCCATCGGCCGGGGAACACCCTTGACCTGCACGGGGAAGGCGGGGCCGGCCAGCGGGGCGCCGGCGGTGGTCAGGAGGCGCACCGCGCACAGCGACGGGTCCCCGGGGGCGGCGTCGAGGGCGTAGAGGTGCAGCATCGGCCGCCGCCGCACCCGGCCCGACGGCGCCACCGCCCCCAGCAGGGCGAAGCTGGTGGCGGGGGCGGTGACCAGCCGGACCGTGCGCTGCACCGACCACCACCGCACGGCGCAGGCGACCACCGGCACCGACAGCAGCAGCACCAGGCTGGTCGGGTCGACCGGCGGCTGGTGGTCGCCGACGATGGCCAGGTGCTCGGGGCTGTCGGGGTCGACGAGGAGCGCGACCGGGTCGCCGGGGCGCAGGTCGTCGCCCTTGCCCCACGTGTCGACGCTGACCTGCACCTCCTGGTCGGTGACCGGGTGGGTGTAGGTCACCTCCAGCTGGGCGCCCCGCGGGCCCTCGACCACCTGGCCGTCGACCCGCAGCGCGGCGCGGGCCCACACCCGGTCGTCGTGCGCGCCGCGGTAGCCGACCCCGACGAGCACGCCGGCCAGTGCGACGGCGGCCAGCAGCCAGGGAAGGGGGCGGGCCCGATGGGCCCGGACCGGGTCCGGCAGGCTCACTCGTGCCGGGTGAGCACGGCCTCGTCGCGCACGGCGGCCGGCGCGGGGGCGGGCTCGGCGGGCGCCGGGGCCACCGGGGCGGCCACGGCCTCGTCCGGCGCCGGGGCCGGGGCGAACTGGCGGCGCACCCGGCGGTCCCACACCGAGAGGGGCACGCTGAGGATCGTCAGAGCGACGGCCAGCAGCGCGCTGATGCCGAAGGCGAGGGCGATGAGGTGGCCCCGGTTGGCGTCGTGGATCGAGTCGATGAGCCCGATGGCGATGCCGTCGAGCGCCACGACCAGGGTGAGGAGGGGGGCCACGGCCCACCGCTGCACCAGCCCGGTGATGGCCACGGCCGTGCCGGCGATGCCGAGCGACCCGAGGACCAGCACCCAGGTGCGGTGCTCGGGGCACAGGGTGTCGGTCGACAGCATGCCGACGAACACCGCCCCCAGCGTCGCCGCCAGGGCGACCGGGAGCACCCGGCCGGGACCACGGGGCGGGCGGCCGACGCCGTCGCGCTCGGTCCAGGCCACGACCTCATTGCTCTGCCATTGCGCGCGTCCAGCCACGGGGAGCTCCTCTCGCTGCTGCCGTGAGTCTAGGACGCCCCCGCCGCCGCGTGTCCCGGCATGCGGGGATTCGCACAGGTCCCGACCGCCGCGGGCAGCGCCGCCGGCGGGCCTCAGCCCGCCGCCTGCCAGTCGCCCGCCAGCGCCACCACCGTGGCCGGGTCCCGGAGGCGGGCGGCCAGGCGCCGGGTACCCGGGTGGTCGTCGCGGGCGGGGACAGCAAGGACCAGCCCGGCCCCGGGGTCGAGGGCGGCCCGGGCGTCGGCGGCCGTGGGCACGAGGTCGAGGGCGATGCCCACCGAGCAGGCCACCACCACCGGCGCGCCGCCGGGAGCGTCGCCGGTGGCCACCGCCACCTCGCGCTCGCTGAGGTTGGCCCGGGGCCGGGGGCCCTCGGCCGGGCGCAGGGCGGCCAGGCCCACCAGGTCGGGGCGGCGGCACAGCACGGCCCGCAGCCAGCGCTCGGGGACCAGCCGGTTGAGCGGGTGGCGGGGGGCGCCCGGGCGCCGGTGCTCGCGCACGATCTCGACCACCCGGGCCAGCTGGTCGACCGGCGGCAGGTCGCCGTGGACCATGGCCGTCAGCTCGCGGTCGGCCTTGCCCACCCCCACCTCGAGCTGCGGGGCGGCGATCGGCACCCCGGAGGTGGTCTCGCCCGCCACGATGCGGGCCACCTCGAGGCCGTTGACCTCGCCCCGCACCAGGCCGCCCTCGACGACGATCTCGACGCCGGCGTCGATGAGCAGGTCGATCAGCTCGGGCGGCGCCACCGGCTCGACCCCGGGCGGGACCGGGGCCGGAGCGGCCGCCTCGAGAGCGGTGCCGTCGACTGCCCACACCGTGGGCGCGGGGGCGAACAGCGCCGCCTGGCGGGCCACGGTCCCCGGCGCCCCGCCGGTGCCAGACGCGTCGGGGTCGACGACGACGTGGAGGTCGGCCACGTCGTGGCGATCGGCCCACACCAGGGCCGGGCCCAGCGCCCGGTCGGCGGGGCCGCCGGCCAGCACCCAGCCCCGGGGGCCGCCGGGCGCACCGGCCTCGATCAGCGCCGCGCCGGCGCCGAGGGCGTAGCGGGCGCGGTCGGCGGCGCCCCACCGGTGCTCGACCAGCGCCGCCAGCTTGGCGGCGTTGAGCGCCGCCCGCCGTTCAGCGCTGAGCGCGGGCCCGGTGGGGGCCACGGGGACGTCGACTTACTTCTGGGCGCGCTTGCCGTAGCGCCGCTCGAAGCGGTCGATGCGGCCACCCGTGTCCACCAGCTTCTGC
>DASXRH010000723.1:0-4865 GCA_036506715.1 Acidimicrobiales bacterium | reverse complement strand
GGGGGCGGCGTCGCAGGTCGTGACTGGCAGCGGCTGGCCGGCCAGGGCGTCGGCCATCGGTCCGGCGATCCGCACGGGGACCGGCTGGCCGTCGACGACGAGCAGGTCGCTGCGGCACCCCGAGTCGTAGGTGGCGGGCAGGGCGGGGACCGTGGGGCCCGGCAGGCCGATCTCGGCGATGGCGGCCGGCTGCTCGATCTCGTTGTCGCTGACCCAGTCGTTGGTGAGGACGGGCCGCACGGCGGCCAGCTCGAGCCGGAAGCTCGACCCGGTCACCGGGTGGGGGAGCGTGAGGTCGACGGTGGTGGTGGCGTTCTGCTGGGGGACGTCGGTGATGGCCGGCAGCGCCACCGTGCCGGCGGGCTCGCCGTCGACGCTGAGCGCCACCTCGGTGGGCACCGAGTGGAGCGTGTCGGCCACCACGGTCAGCGGCAGCGTGTCGACGGTGACCGGGGCCGGCAGGTTGACCTCGATCCACTGGTTGCCCGGCTCGCTGCGGGAGGTGGTCCAGGCCGTGGTGGGGTCGCCGTCGAAGGCCGCCGACGCCGTCTGGGAGTCGCCGGCCAGCAACGAGCTGGCCCGTGCCCACGTGACCGACCCGTCGTGGGGGCGGCCCAGCGTCTCGTCGACCAGCCACGGGTCGCCCCGGCGCTCGAGCCGGGCCTGGCCGGCCAGCGTGAAGCTGCGGCCGTCGGGCAGGGTGAAGGCCCGGGCCAGGCGCTGCTCCTCGTCGAGCCGGGTGGTGTCGGCGGCGTCCTGGCGCTGGCGGGTCATGCTCACGGCCAGCGGGTGGTCGAGGGCCCGGGACCCGGCCGCCCCCAGCAGGTCGGTGGGCAGGCGGATGGCCTCGTCCTGGCGGGCGGCGTCGTCGCCCAGCTCGATCTCGGCGAAGCCCACGCTGGACAGCCCCGCGTAGCGGGGCACGGTCCCGACCGAGTCGGCCAGGATCTCGACCGACACCTGGCGGAACGTCCGCCGGGGGAAGGTCACGAGCTCGCCGGGCTCGTCGCGGGACTGGAGGCCGAGGTCGACGTCGACCGGGTCGCCGCCGTCGAACCGCAGCCGCACCTTGGTGATGTAGCGGTTGCGGGCGCCGCTGGTCGGCTGCATGAGCGTGATCCGGTCGGCGGTGGTGGCCTCGTCGTAGGTGAGGTCGATGCGCTCGCCCCGGGCGTCGGAGAAGGCCGAGGTGCGCCAGGCGGTCTCGGGGTCGCCGTCCACGGCCAGCCCGGCGCGCTCCTCGCTGGTGAACGTGATCGGGTTGCCGTACGACGTGGCCTTGGCCTGGACCCCGCCCCGGTCCTGGGCCACCGACATCGTGTCGGTGCCGGCGTCGGGGAACACCGGCAGCCGGTTGTCGGTGTAGTCGGTGGTGAGCGGGTCGTAGTCGGCCGGCTCGGTGAAGCCCCGGGTGTGGCGCACGGTCGTCCACCGCTCGCCCCGCTTGCGGTTCGAGTCGGTGACCAGCAGCGCGGCGCCGTCGTCGAGGGCGTCGCGGATCTCGTCGTCGGACAGCGAGGCCGAGTAGCGGATCAGCTCGCGGCCGTCGAGCAGCCCGGCGCCGGCCCCGTCGACGATGCCGGCGCCGTCGCCCGCCACCAGCAGCGGGCTGGCCGTGGCGTGGGTCGAGACGATGCCGACCGGGTCCTCGACAGGCAGCACCGCCAGCTCGTGGGGGTCGGGCAGCGCCGGGTTGGTCTGGAACAGCAGCTCGTCGTCGAGCTGGACGTCGGGCACGGTGGCGTTGTGGGCGCCGGGCCCGAAGCCCACCGGCTCGCCCAGCCCGGCGGCGTGGGACACGAAGTCCCAGAAGTTGCGGGGCCGGGGCGTGTTGTACCGCTCGTACTGGAGGTCGCTCTGGACCAGCACGTCGCCGGCCCGCATGAGCCGGGCGAGGGGGGCGATGCTGCCGGGGTCGGCGGTGCGCTCCTGGAGCTTGAGGTCGAAGGCGTTGAGCAGGTTGGCCGACGGCGCCGAGCCGTAGGGGATGAGCTCGCGCTGGACCGAGGGCCGGTCCATGAGCCCGGGCAGGATCGGGTCGACCGTGTTGCCCCACCGGTAGCTGGCGAAGTCGCTGCCCGGCACCACCAGCACCCGGGTGTCGGAGCCCTGGGCGTCGAGGTGCGCGGCGGCCTCCTTCCAGTAGGCGGGGACCTCCTCGGGGCGGCGCAGGTTGGCGGGCACGAAGTCGCCGGTCCACAGCGGCGGCAGGGCCAGCAGGGCCACCAGCACCACGCCGACGGTGAGCGGCCTGCCGGTGCGGGGCCAGCGGCGGGCCAGGCTGGTGACCCCGGCGCCGGCCAGGACCGCCATCGACAGGGCGACCAGCGGCACCGCCCGGGGCAGGCTGCGCATCGACAGGCCCACGTCGGAGAGCACGAACTCCTTGACGCCCCGCGAGAACGGCGACCCGTCCGACCACGGGAAGGCGCCCACGGCCAGGGCCACCCCGACCGCCAGCAGCATGACGAAGTAGGCCCGGTGCCGCCAGCGGGCCACCACCCCGCCGAACAACCCGGCGATGGGCACCAGGTAGGTGAACAGCAGCAGGGGCAGGAACTGGGTGTAGATGACGCTGGGCTCGATCCACGGGCCCAGCCGGTCGCCGCCGTAGAAGAACCAGTAGCCGAGGCCCCGCAGCACCTCGTGGCTGACCGACACCTCGGCCACGGTCTTCGCCGTCTCGGTGTAGCGGAGGATCTCGATGCCGTTGGTGCCCTGGACCGACAGGCCGGCGATCCACCAGGCCGATACCGGCACCGTGAGCACGCCGAGCCGCAGGCAGGTGCGGATGGCGGTGCGGAAGCTGATCTCCTTGGCCACCCACACGGCGTGGGCCAGCCACAGGACGGGCGCGACGCCGACCAGCAGCAGTGCGGTGGCGTTGACGCTGCCACACGTGGCCACCACGAGGGCGAACAGCGCCGGGTAGCGCCAGCCCCGGGTGCGGGAGGCCCGGATGGCGAGGGCGATCAGCCAGGGCAGCGCGCTGAACGGCAGCAAAAGCGTCGACAGCCGGGCCACCACCGTCAACAGGTAGGGGGTCAGGGCGTAGCCGAAGGTGGCGGCCACCACCCCGGGGCCGGTCCAGCCGAGGGTGCGCAGCAGGTAGGCCACACCGGCGCCGGCCAGGAAGATGATCGAGCCCCACCACAGCCGCTGGGCGGCCCAGTCGGGCACCCCGATCTTGTCGAGAGCCCAGTAGAAGGGCCCCATCGGCCACAGGTAGCCGATGTTCTGGTGGGTGACGGTGCCGAGGCCGATCGACGGGTCCCACATCGACCAGGCCCGGCTGAGCAGCTTGGATGGGTCGAGGTAGAGATACGTCTTGGTGTCGGCGCTGACCCAGCCCCGCTGGGTCAGCAGCAGCGGCACGTAGGCGACGGCGGCCAGCGCCAGGTGCAGCCGGGTGGTCGGCCCCCACGGCAGCCGGCCCGCGGCGCGCCCGGCGGCGCCCGCCGGGCGCGAGGCGGCCGCCCGGGTGGCGGTGACGGTGGCGAGCAGCGGGCGCTGGCGGGTGGCCTGGCCCGAGCGCGGGAGCGGAAGCCTCATCGGCGCGATCGCCGCCGTGTCACCTCGTCGGCCACCACCCGCATCAGCTGCGTGGACGTCGCGCTCCAGGTGAGCTCGCCGGCCCAGTCCAGGGCCCCGGCCCCCAGGCGGGCGCGCAGGTCGGGGTCGCCCAGCACCCGGGCCATGGCGTCGCCCAGGCTGGCGGCGTCGTGCTCGGTGAGCAGGCCCGAGGAGCCCTCGCGCACCGCGTCGGCGTGGCCGGCGATGCGGGTGGCGACGGCGGGGGTGCCGCAGGCGGCGGCCTCGGTGAGCGTCATGCCCCAACCCTCGCGGGCCGACGCCGAGGCGATGATCCAGGCGCGCCGGTACAGGTCGATCTTCTCGTCCTCGCTGAGCCAGCCGCGCAGGGTCACCCAGTCGCCGGCGCCGAGCTCGGCGATGACCGACTCGACGAGCGGCCGCTCGTAGCCCTCGCCCACGATGTGGAGGTGCAGGTCGGGGACGCGCACGCGGGCGTGGTGGGCGGCCCGCACGAGCAGGTCGTAGCGCTTGACCGGGACGAGGCGGCCCACGGCCATGACCAGCGGCTCGGGCGCCTTGTCGCCGCCGGGGCTGAAGCGGGGGTCGATGCCCGGGTGCACGACCGAGACCCGGTCGGCGTCGAAGCCCAGGTCCTCGACCAGCTCGAGCTTGGACGACTCGGAGAGGGTGGCGATGGACGTGCGCCGGTAGAGGAGCGGCGCCACCCTGCTCTCGAAGGTCGCGCCCAGCTGGCCCAGGGTGTCGCCGAGGGTCATGTTCCACATCTCGGCGTGCACGTGGTGGAGAAGGATCACGCCGGGGCCCCGGTTCCACAGCGGGCTGAGGAACGGCATGCCGTTCCAGATCTCGACGACGACGTCGCGGGGCCCGGTGCGGTGGAGGATCTCGGCCATCGCCGCCCGGGGGAACACCATGTAGCGGCCCGCCCGGCGGATGACCTTGTAGCCGTCGCGCACGGCGTCGGTGGGCTGGCCCTGGGCCCAGGAGGTGCGCATGGTGACCTCGACCCCGGCGGCGGCCCACAGCTTGGCGACCTCGGCGATGTGGACCTCGGAGCCGCCGGCCTCGACGTCGTCGAGGTCACGCCAGGCCAGCACGTGGACGCGGCGCACGCCGGCCGCCGCGGCGAGGTCGCCGATCTTGGCCACGGGATCGACGACGTCGGGCACGAGGTTGCTCACAGGTGGTGGTCCTCCCCAGGCCGGGTACCCGGGACCGCGACGACTGACCGTGAGCGGTTGGGACTCGGGCACCAGATCGGCCGTATGCTACGGACTTCCGCGCCAGCGCACCAACGATCGGGGGAGGTG
>DASXRH010000722.1:0-5405 GCA_036506715.1 Acidimicrobiales bacterium | reverse complement strand
GAGCTCATCGCGGCCAAGCTGCCGCTGGCCACCGCGGCGCTGGCCCGGGCCGAGGGGGCGGGCGACGAGTTCGCGGCGGCCTGCGCCCGCGTCCAGGTGGCGATGGGGCTGGGCTGGCGGGGCGTCGAGTTCGACCGGGCCGCCACCCTGCTCGCCGAGGCCCGGGCCTCGCTGGTCGCCCAGCGGAAGCTGCACTGGGCGGCGGTGGCCCTCGAGTACCAGGGCCTGCTGGCGCTGCGCCGGCTCGACGTGCCCGGCGGCATCGCCACCCTGGAGGCGGCGGCCGCCGAGCACCGGGTGGGCAGCGGGCCGGGCAACGTCGCCCACGCGCTGACCTTCATCGGCTACGCCCGCCGGGCCGTCGGCGACCTGAGCGGGGCGCAGCGTGCCTTCGACGAGGCCCGGGTGCTGGTGGCGGGCACCCGGGTCGTCACCTGGCTGCGGGCCACGATCGGCGCCGCCTACACGGCGCTGGCCCTGGGCGACGACGACACCGCCCGCGAGACGTTCCGGGCCGCCCACGACCGGGCGGTGGAGGTCGGCGACCGCCGCATCGCCGGCACCGCGCTGGTGGGCCTGGCGGTCCTGGCCCGCCAGGCCGGTGAGCACGGCCGGTGCGTGGCCCTCCTCCGGGCCGCGACGGCGGAGGCCCTCGACGGCGGTGACGCCACCGACGCCGTCACCGCCGCCGGGATGCTGGCCGAATCGCTGCTGGCCCGGGGCGACGCCGAGGAGGCGGCCGTGGTGCTCGGCGCCTCCGAGGCGGTGGACGACGAGGTCGGGGTGCGGGTCGACTTCGGGTTGGCCTACGACGACGCCCCGGTCCGCCGGGCGGTGGCGGAGCGCCTGGGCGCCGAGCGGGCCGCCGACCTGGCCGGCGACGGCCGGGCGATCGGCCTGGCCCAGGCCATCGGCCGGGCCGCCGACCTGCTGCTGAGCGGGCAGATGCGGGTGCAGGGCTGGAAGGTGCTCAGCCCGGGGCGCGCCGGCCCCTCGGTGGCGACCGCGAGACGTCGGCGCTGACGTCCCGAGCGGCCACGCAGGCGGCGGGGAGTGGCGCCTGCGCCCGTACCGGCGAGCCGTCCATCCCGGCGGCACGCTAGCGCGGACCACGGGTGTGGCCGTGGGCGCCGGTCCCGCCAGTGTCACGCCGCCCACGGCCCAACCGTCCGCCCTGCTGGGTAGGGCGTGCGGGGACCGTAGAACGCGGCGGCGCCGCTGTCACCGGACGCGCGTGCCACCGTTAGGCACCCGTTAGGATCGACCACCCAGCGTCACCGACGCCGCACAGGGTGAGAGGATTCAGGGCGTGGCGGTCAGCCGGGGGAACAGCGGGGCACCCTTGGTGACCGCCAGCCCACCGGGGTAGCCGCCCCAGGCCGCCGCACCGGGCAGCCGCTGGTCGAGCGGCGAGCCGGCCAGCCCGATGCGGCGCCACACCTCGGCGCTGGCCGCCGGCACCGCCGGGCTGGCCAGGATGGCCACGATGCGCAGGGCCTCGAGGGCGTCGCCCAGCACGGCGTCGACCGCGGGGCCGGGGTCGAGCTTCCAGGGCTCGGCGTCCTCGAGCAGGCTGTTGGTCTCGCGGATGAGCCGCCAGGTGGCCTCGAGCGCGGCCGACGGCTGGTTCTCGGCCCACGCGGCGGCGGTCGTGGCGTAGACGTCGGCGGCCACGGGCGCGAGTGGGCTGTCGACCCGGGGGGCGGGCCCGATGCCGCCGCACTTGCGGGCGACGACGGTCGCCACCCGGGACAGCAGGTTGCCCAGGTTGTTGGCCAGGTCGCCGTTGTAGCGGTCGATCATGCGCTCGTAGCTGAAGTCGCCGTCGGGGCCGACCGGTGTGTCCCGCAGGAAGTGGTAGCGGAACCCGTCGACGCCGAACTCGTCGACCAGGTCGGCGGGGGCGATCTGGTTGAGCCTGGTCTTGCTCATCTTCTCGCCCCCGACCAGCAGGAAGCCGTGGACGGTGATGTCGACCGGCAGGTCGAGCCCGGCCGCCATCAGCATCGCCGGCCAGTACACGCAGTGGAACCGGAGGATGTCCTTGCCGATGAGGTGGTGGACGGCCGGCCACCAGGCGTTGAAGCGCTCGTCGTCGGTGCCGAAGCCCACCGCCGTCAGATAGTTGACCAGGGCGTCGAACCAGACGTAGGTGACGTGGGCCGGGTCCCAGGGCAGGGGGATGCCCCAGGTGATCGAGCTGCGGCTGATCGAGAAGTCCTCGAGGCCGCCCCGGATGAAGCCCAGCGCCTCGTTGCGCTTGGTGTCGGGGCGCACGAACCGGGGGTGGGCGGCGTACCAGTCGAGCAGCGGCTGCTGGAAGCGGGACAGCTTGAAGAAGTAGTTCTCTTCCTTGACGTGCTCGACCGGGGTGCCGTGGATGGGGCAGCACTCGCCGTCGATCAGCTCGCCGACCGTGTAGTAGGCCTCGCACGACACGCAGTAGAGGCCCTCGTAGGTGCCGAGCTCGATGTGGCCGTTGTCGTAGACGCGCTGCAGCACGGCCTGTACCGAGCGGTGGTGGCGGGGCTCGCTGGTGCGGATGAAGTCGTCGTTGGAGATGTCGAGCAGCTTCCAGGCCTGGCGGAAGCGCTCGGAGGTGCGGTCGGACCACTCCTGCGGGGTGACCCCGTTGGCCTCGGCCGCCCGCTGGACCTTGAGCCCGTGCTCGTCGGTGCCGGTGAGGAAGAAGGTGTCGTCGCCCAGGAGCCGGTGCCAGCGGGCCAGCGCGTCGGCGACGACCGTGGTGTAGGCGTGGCCGATGTGGGGGGCGTCGTTCACGTAGTAGATGGGGGTCGTGAGGTAGTAGCGGGCCACGGTCCCGCAGGCTACTGCCGCCCTGCCCTGACACCGCCCCGTTATCGCACCGCCACAGTGAGTGGTATCTGGTGTGCGCGTTGGACGCGGCGCGCGCAAAGGCAGATAGTGTTGGTCGACCTTCGAGCCGGGGAACCTCGTGGGGCATCGACACCTGGGGAGCCGACGGCTGCCATATTGGAGGTACGACGCTGAGCGCTTCCCAACCACCTCGACCGCCGCGCCGGCCGAGCGACCGCGAACGCTACGAGCGTGAGCGCGCCGCCCGCGAGCGTCGCGACCCCCCGGGCCCGCCACCCCGGCCCGTCGACGGGAGCGACGAGGAGATGTGGGACAGCCTCGACGCCTGGCGTCGCCGCGAGGCCGAGGACCGGGGCCGGCCTCCCGGCGCCGGCGGGCGGCCGCCCGGTGGCGCCCCGCCCCGCCGTGGTGGCGCGCCCGGCGCCCCGGTCGGTCCCCTCGGGCCCCCCGCCGGCCGCCGCGGGTGGGACGCCCCCGACGACCCCGATCCCCGGAACGAGCCCTGGTCCGGCGACGGTGAGCGCGCCCCGCTGCCCCGCCGGGGCGGCGGTACGCCCCCCGGTCGCACTCCCACCCAGCACCCGCGGGGCTGGCAGGACGAGCTGACCGGCCGCGGCCCGGCCGCCCGGGGGCCCGGCGCCCCCGTCGGTCCGGCGGGCCCCGGGCCCGGCGGCCACGGCGACCGGCCCCGGGCCGACACCTGGTACCCGCAGGACCGTGGCCCCGCCCCCGACGGCCGTCACTTCGACCGGCCCCCGGCCGGCCGGGGCCCTGGCGGCCGCGGCCCCGGGCCCGGCGGGCGCGCCGCCCCCGTGCGCTGGGACGACGACCTGTCCGACCCCAGCGAGCTGGCCGGCTGGCGCCCGGCCGCCCCCGCGGGGCCCGCCCCCCGCCCTGCCGGTCCGCCGCCCCGCCCGCCCCGGGTCGACCCCGACACCACCGATCGCCACTACTCCGACCCCGCCCCCACGGCGGGCACCCAGGTCCTCGACCGCGGCTGGCAGGACCGGTCCCCGGCCCCCGGCGTCGACGACCTCGACGAGGCCCCCGTGCGCGCGGGCGGCCCGGCCCGGCGCGGCCGAGCCCGCCGGCCGGCGGTCGAGCCCGGTCCCCGGCCCGAGCTGCCCTACGTCGGCGGCTTCGACGGCCTACGGGCGCTGGCGCTGCTCGCCATCCTCGCCTTCCACCAGGGCTTCGACGCCGCCCGGGGCGGGTTCCTCGGCATCTCCAGCTTCCTGACCCTGTCGGGCTTCCTCGTCACCACCCTGGCGCTGGCCGAGTGGTCGCAGAACGGCCGGCTGGCCCTCGCCCGGTTCTGGGAGCACCGGGCCCGCCGCATCATCCCCGCCCTCGTGTTCACGGTGGCGCTAGTGGTCGTGCTGCAGACCACCGTGCGGGCGGGCACGGGCCCCGGGTTCCGGGCCGACGTGCTGGCCGCGCTCGGCCAGGTCCTCAACTGGCGATTCGCCTTCTCGGGCGACGGGTTCGCCAGCGTGCTCACCGACCCGTCGCCGGTGCAGCACCTCTGGTCGCTGTCGCTGCTCGTGCAGCTGACCGTCCTGCTGCCGCTGGCGTTCGTCGGGCTGATGAGGGTGACCGGGCGCCGCTGGCGGCTGTCGGGGGCGTTGTTTGCCCTGGCCGCCGCGGGATCGTTCGCCGCCGCCTGGCTGACGGCCGACCGCTCGGGCAACGACGGCGTCGCCTACTACGGCACCCACACCCGGGCCGGCGAGCTGCTGGTGGGCGTCGTGCTGGCCTACGCGGTGCTGAGCCCGGCCGTGCGCCGGGTCATCGAGACGCCACGGGGCGTGTCGGTCATGCGCTACGGCGCCCCCGTGGCCCTGCTCGGCCTGGCGTGGCTCTGGCACGCGACCAGCATCTACGGCCGCGGGCTGTTCCACGGCACCACGGCCCTCAATGCGCTCCTCACCGCCTGGGTGATCCTGGCCGTGACCTCGCCGGGCCCGCTGGCCAGCGTGCTCGGCAGCCGGCCGCTGCGGGTCCTCGGCCGCATCAGCTACGCCGCCTACCTGCTGCACTGGCCGATCTTCCTGGTGCTCGACGACCGGCGCCTCGACCTGCCCGGCCCCGCGCTGTTCGGTGTGCGGGTGGCAGCCACGCTGGCCGCCGCCGCGCTGGTCACCTACGGGCTCGAGCGCCCGCTCCGCCGGCTGAGGGTCACCGGTCCCCAGCTGGCCGGCGCCCTCGTGGGCAGCCTGGTCGTCGTGGCGGCGGCGGCGATGGTCCTGCCCCTGCAGCCGCCGCCCGGCGTGTCGCTGGCCGTCGACGACGGCTCGGGCCCCGGCGACCTCGACGTCGTCGCTCCCAGCGGGCGCGAGGCGCTGTCGGTCGCCCTGGTGGGCGGGACGCTGGCCGGCTCGATGCCGCCCGGCTTCGCGGCCTGGAACACCGGCCACGACGAGCAGGTGCGGGTGGCCACCCACGTGGCGGCCGACTGCCCGCTGGCCGGCGCCGGGCCGGTCCACCTGGCCGGGGCCACCGTCGGTGAGGACGACGCCTGCGTCGGCTTCGCCCCCCGCCTGCCCGAGTTGCTCGATGCGGCCGAC
>DASXRH010000721.1:0-12608 GCA_036506715.1 Acidimicrobiales bacterium | reverse complement strand
TGGCGAGCTCGTCCTGCGCCAGGGGCAGCTCGAGCCGGATGCCGGCGTCGCCCGGCCGGCCGTACTGGTCGGTCAGCTCCAGCAGCAGGCGCGCCAGCCGGTGGGGCGTGTCGAGGGTGCCCGAGTCGACCAGCCGCCGGTCGGCCGATCCGAAACGGCCCAGGATGACCTGCAGGAGGATGAGGCTGGCCCGCGGGTGGGTCTCGAGGTACGCCCGGAGGTCCGCGCCCGCGAGGGCCCGCACGGCGATCGGCGTGGCCGCCACGTTGCCGGCCTCGCGGGGGGCGCCGTCGCCGCGGATCGCCTCGAACTCGCCCAGCAGCTCGCCCGGTCCGAGGACGCCCAGGACGACCGACCGTCCCCCCGGGGTGGTGAGCACGACCTTGACCAGGCCCTCCAGCAGCACGAACACGGTGTCGCTGTGATCGCCCTGGACGATGACGTGAGCGCCCTGAGGGAAGCGCCGCTCGCCGCCCAGCGCCAGGAGGTCGGCCCGGTCGGACGGATCGAGCCTGCCCAGGAACGTGCCCTGCCCGACCTGCGACGCCAGCCGCACCACCCCTCGACAGTACCGCTGCCGATCTGCGCCAAACGACGCACGGCCGCTGGGTCGTCTGCGGCGGTCGCCGCGGCCCCGCCGGCCCATCGTGGAGGGGCGACGAGGCGGGAGGCGGCGGATGACCGGCAGGCGAGCGTTCCGGCGGGTGGGTGGCGTGGTGGCGGTGGTCGGCCTTCTCGCCGCCGGCTGCGGCGGGGCCGAGCGGGCGGCCACGCAGGACGGGGCCGGCGGGCGGGCAACGGCCCAGGCTGTGGAGCTCGACCGTGACGTGGTGCGCACGGGCGGCCGGCCGGCGGTGGCGGTCAGACGGCCGCCTGCCCTCGGCGGCACCTACGGGGGCCACGGCGTCGACTACGCGCCGGGAACGCTCCCCTGCCAGGCGTCGTGACCTGAGGCGCCCGCCGCCGGGGCGCAGGGGACGTATCTGGCGGGCCGGCTCGCGCTCTCCACACCGGGAGGTGGACGAGATGGTGATCGAGCAGGACGTGCCGGGCACCGGGGATCCGGTCGCCGCTGACCCGACATCGGAGGCGGGGCGCCTGGCGCAGCAGAGCGCCGAGGCGTTCGAGGACGCCGACCGCAGCCCGGACCCGCAGGTCAAGGCGGACAGGCTCGCGGCCGCCCAGGAGCTCGCCGGCGACAGCGAGCTGGCGGCGGCCTACACCTACCTGCAGCGGGTGGTGGGCATCATCGCCGTCCTGCTGCCCGCCGTCCTGGCCCTCGGCAACATGCTGTTCAACGGGGTCGAGCTGCGGGGCTCGATCAGCGGCTACTACTACACGCCCGTGGGCAGCGTGTTCGTCGGCGCGCTGTGCGCCCTCGCCGTCTTCTTCCTGTCCTACAACTACCGGCCGCTGCCGCGCTACGAGCTCGACAACGTGCTGAGCAACCTCGCCTGCCTCGCCGCCCTGGGCGTGGCCTTCTTCCCCACCACCGACCACGCGGCGACGGCCAGCGGCGGCGAGAAGGCCGTGGCGCTGGTGCACCTGCTCTGCGCCTGCGCCCTGTTCGTGCTGCTCGCCGTCTTCTCGCTGGTCCTGTTCACCAGGACGGGCGGTGGGGGGCGGTCTGCGGCCAAGGGGCGCCGCAACCTCGTCTACCGGGTCTGCGGCGGGCTGATCGTGGCGACGATCGCGCTGGTGGTGGTGTCCAACATCGTGGACCCGCCGAGCTCGTGGCACTCGCTGTTCTGGTTGGAGTCGGTCGGGGTCGTGGCCTTCGGGATCTCGTGGCTGGTCAAGGGCTGGCGCCCGCGGCTGGGTGCCCCTGCGTAGGCGGGGCGCACGCGGCCAGGATCTCCTCCGCCAGGTCGCCGGGGGTCCGTCGGTCGGTGGCGAGCACCAGGTCGGCCCGGCGATGGGCGCCGGGGCCGGCGGCCACGGCCTGCCACACCGCGTCGTTGCGGCCCGGGTCGTCGCTGAGGTGGCGGCCCCGGGCCGCCGGCGGCCGGCTCAGCTCGCCGCCGAACGATACGCGCCGGTTCGTCACACCGGGGCGGCCAGGTGGGCCAGCAGGCGCAGCCGCTCGTCCTGCGAGGGGGTCAGCGCCGGCTCGGCGGGCCCCGGCCCGGCGTCGGCGGCGACGAGGGCGTGGGCCTCGGTCCCGGCCACGACCCCGAGCCCCGCCACCGCCGGCGCCGTGGCGCCCGCTCCCCCGCCGGCGTGCCCCGGCACGCCCGGGGGCGCCGGGGTCTCGGGCTGGCAGGCGCTGCCCCCCGCCGGCAGGGCCGGCAGGGCCAGCGGGGGCGGCTCGGGGAAGGCGGGGGCGCCGTGCAGGTCCATGCAGTCGAGCAGGTTGGCGGCGTTGGCGTCCCGGCGGGTGAGGGCACCCAGGTTGAACTTGGTCTCGATCAGCCGGAGGATCGACGTGTGGTCGTAGACCACGTGCGACACGTGGCCCGGCCGGGAGTATGGCGAGATCACGAAGGCCGGCACGCGCAGCCCGTAGTGGTCCCACGCCGCCGGGGCGCCGGGGGCGGCCTCCACGGCGGGCGGGATGTCGTCGGGCGGGACGGCCCGAGGGGGCGCCACGTGGTCGTAGTAGCCGCCGTGCTCGTCGTAGGTGAGCACCAGCACCGTGCGGGGCCAGGCCGGGCTCTGCAGCACCGCGTCGACCACGGCGGCGCTGTAGGCCTCGCCCAGCTGGATGTCCCGCGGGTTCTCCTCGGTGTAGGCCGTCACGCCCGGGCTGACGATCGTCACCGCCGGCAGCGTGCCCGCCCGGCAGTCGGTCAGGAACTGCGCGAACGGACGCACCCGGTCGGTGCGGGCGTTCCACACCTTGGGGAACAGGGCGATGTCGGGCAGGTCCCAGCAGTAGTCGAGCCACGGGATGCCGAACGCGTCGAGCTTCTCCCAGATCGTCCCGTTGGCCGGGTGGGGCATGCTCAGCACCCGGGCGTCGGTGGCGATGAGGTCCTGGCAGGTGGCGGCCTGGAGGAACAGCCGGTTGGGGTAGGTCTGGGCGGGCGCCGAGGCGAACCAGCGGTCACAGAGGCCGAAGGTGTCGGCCAGCGACCAGTAGAACGGCACGTCGCCACCGTCCCAGTAGCGCATGGCGTTGGTGTTGTCGTCGAACAGGAAGCCGTCCATCCGGCCCCCGTCGATCTGCAGGTGCGTCGACCGCCAGCTCTGCGACACGCCCCGGCCGCTCTGGCACGTGTCGGGGGCGTGGAACACCCGCACCACCTCGCCGGTGGTGGTGCGGTTGCGGTTGAGGGGGCGGCCCCCATCGAGGTCGTAGCCGTCGCCCCGCCGATACATGCCGAAGTACGAGTCGTAGGAGTGGTTCTCCTGCATGTACACGACGATGTGGTCGATCTGGGGCAGCATGTCGGTGCCCTCGGGCTTGGCGGGGTCGGGCCGGTCGCCCGGCTGCCCCGGGAACCGCCGACCGCCCGGGACCGGCGGCCACGGGGTACACCCCGCCAGCACCAGCCCCGAGCCGGCGGCGAGCCCCTGGAGCACCCGGCGGCGCGAGATCCTGTCGTCCGATGCCATCCCGCCGACCCTAGGCACCCGATGTCGGCGGCGCCTGGCGGCCCCCGGCATCGTCCGGTCTGTCACATTCGCCCGCGCCGGCGGGTCATCACCACAGACCCGACGAGACCGAGAGGAACGAGACCATGGGATCAGTGCAGAGGATCGCCGTCGCCGGAGCGACCGGCCGGGTCGGCCGCCACGTCGTCGACGTGCTGGCCGAGCGGGGCCACGAGGCCGTGCCGATGGCCCGGGCCCGCGGGGTGGACGTGATCACGGGCGACGGGCTGGCCGCCGCCCTCGCCGGCGTCGACTGCATCATCGACACCGCCACGGGCCCCTCGCCCGAGGAGGAGGCCGCCACCGCGTTCTTCACCACGGCGGCCCGCAACCTCCAGCAGGCCGGCGAGCAGGCGGGCGCGACCCGCATGGTCGTCGTGTCCATCATCGGCACCGACCGGTTCAGCGGCGGCTACGGCGCCGCGGTGGTCGCCCACGAGCAGGCGGCGCAGGCCGGGCCGCTCCCGGTCAAGGTGCTGCGGGCCGCCCAGTTCCACGAGTTCGTGCCCCAGTTGATCGAGTGGGGCACCCAGGGCGAGGTGGCCTACGTCCCGCGGATGCGCATCCAGCCGGTGGCGGCCCGGACCGTGGCCGAGGCCCTGGTCGACCTGGCCCTCGACCCGGCGCCGGCCACGGCGCCGTACACCGAGGTGGCCGGACCCCGGGAGGAGAGCCTCCCGGAGATCGCCACGCTGTTCGTCTCGCGGCGCGGCCTGCCGCTGAAGATCGAGGCCGTCAGCGACCCGGCCGACCCCAACGCCGCGCTGCAGGAGGGCGGCGGCCTGCTGCCCGGTCCCGGAGCCCGGCTCGCCGGCCCGACGTTCGAGCAGTGGCTCGACGCCACGTCCTGACCGCCCGACCCGGGACACGGGAGCAGAACAGCAGGCCCTCGGGGCTCAGGCGGCCGCCTCCGCGATCCGCTGGACGACCTGGACCTGGCGCTCGGCGGGAAGGTCGAGGGGGATGCCAAAGTGGACCTCCTCGGCCCCCACCTCGGCAGCCCGGGTCAGCTCTCTCGCCACCACCGGCCCGGGGGCTCCGTCGCCGGTGCCGTCCCCCGGGATTACCAGGCGCAGCGCCACGGGGCCGGGGCCGCCGGCGGCCCGGTACCAGCCGACCTCGGCGGCCGTGGTGTCCCAGTCCCGCACGGCGGCCACGAACCCGAGGCCCAGGCGGGCGGCCCGCTCCACGGCCGGGCGGGCGACGGCCCCGATGGACAGGGGGATCGTGCCCGCCACAGGCTTGGGGCCGACGCGGGACGGGGGGATGCGGTAGGCGGGCCCGTCGTGCTCGACGGGGTCGGGGCCCCAGCAGGCCCGCAGGGCGGCCAGGTAGTCCTCGAACCCGCGGCCCCGGCGGGACTCGGGCATGCCGGCGGCGGCGAACTCCTCGGGGATCCACCCCTGGCCCAGCCCGGCGTCGACCCGGCCGCCCGACAGCACGTCGAGCGTGGCCAGCCGGCGGGCGAGCAGGATGGGCGGCTGGAACAGCGCGTCGACCACCCCGGTGGCCAGGCGCACCCGCGACGTGTGGGCCGCGGCCCAGGTCAGGGCCTCGATGGGGTCGAGCACCGGCCACTCGGGCAGGCCGGCCTCGTTGCGCCATCCGGGCCCGGCCGGCAGCAGCAGGCGCTCGGTGACCGACACGGCGTGGAACCCGGACCGCTCGGCCGCCACCGCCACGGCGGCGACGGCGTCGGGTCCGGCGTGGGGGCCGAAGGTGGGCAGGTTGACGCCGAGGCGGGGAACGGGCATGGCGACTCCAGTCGGGTGAGATGCGTTGCGGTCACCGGGACGTCGGACCCGGCGCCGCCATCTCGACATCGACCGACCCGCGGCAGGCGGGCCTCGGTGCGCCGTCGACCCTCAGGCCGGCGGCCAGTCGGGGTCGAGCTGGCGGAGGAACTGGGCGCACCGCTCGGCCTCGTCGTTCTCGCCGATGGCCTCGGCCAACGCCCGCAGCCCGTCGAGCGCCCGCAGGAACCCCCGGTTGGACGGGTGGCGCCAGCGCACGTACCCCGAGCCCCGCCAGCCGTTGGCACGCAGCGTGTCGAGCCCCCGGTGGTAGCCGACGCGGTGGTACGCGTAGCACTCGATGTCGTCGCGCCCCAGCAGCCCGAGCTGGGCCCAGCCGTCGAGGAACCGCGGCCAGCGGGCCACCACGGCGGCCACCGCCTCGCGCTGCTCGTCGACCGGGCGGGCCAGGGCCTCCTGGAGGGCGGTCAGCACCTCGGGCGGCTCGTCGGCCAGCACCGTCTCGGGCGGGCCGGTGGGCGTGAGGTGCACGGGTCGGTCGGTCATCGCCCCCCATTCTGGCGGTCGCCGGACCGACCGATGATCGCGGCAACCGCCGACCGTCCACCCACGAGTCGCACGAGCGGAGGGAGCTCGCCATGGGCAAGGTCGTCGTCGGTCTCAGCATGTCGTTGGACGGCTACATCGCCGGGCCCGACGACGGTCCCGAGCACCCGCTGGGCCGGGGCGGCGAGCGGCTCTTCGCCTGGATGAGCGCTGGCCCCGAGGCCAACCGGATCGACCAGTGGATGGCGCCGCCCGACGCCAGCGTCCCCGTCGTCGAGGCATGGTCGGCCGAGTGCGGGGCCATCGTCAGCGGCCGCCGCACCTTCGACATCGCCGACGGCTGGAAGGACGGCCACCCCGTCGACGTCCCCATCTTCGTGGTCACCCACGAGGCCCCCACCGAGGGCGAGTGGAGCCCGCGGGTCAGCTTCGTGACCGACGGGCTCGAGCACGCCGTCGAGCTGGCCCGGGCGGCGGCCGGCGACCTCGACGTCTCGGTGTGCGCCGCCGACACGGCCCAGCAGCTGCTGCGGTCCGGGCTGCTGGACGAGATCGAGGTCAGCGTCGTCCCCGCCCTGCTGGGCGGCGGCGTCCGGCTCTTCGACCAGCGGCTCGACGCCATCGACCTGGAGCAGATCGGCGTCATCGGGTCGGACGGGGTCACCCACCTCAGTTACCGGGTCGTGCGTCCGTGACCGCGTCGGCGTCGGGTCCGGCGCCGTCGGGGGTTGCCACCGCCACCGGCGCCCGCGCCCCGGCGGGCAGCGCCGGGCGGGCCGGCCGACCGGCCAGGTAGTGGCTCGACGCCTCGTAGGCCAGGGAGATCAGCTCGGCCGACCGGGTGAAGTCGTTGTAGCGCATGGTCGGCGTCTGGCCGGTGGGCAGCAGGTGGAGGGTGACGTCGCGGGGCATGGCCTCCAGCTCGCGCTTGAACCGGTGGTGGCGGGCGATCCAGTACGACTGGACCGCCACGTCCAGCGGCCGCCGGGGCTCGGGCCGGGGCCGGGAGAACGCCCCCACCTGGAGGACGTAGATCGTGCCGGCGCCCAGCTCGACGGCCCGGGCCATGGGCACGTCGTCGACGATCGCGCCGTCGAGGTAGCGCACGCCGTCGATCTCGACCGCCGGGTACACGGCCGGGATGGCGGCCGACGCCAGGATGGGGTCGATCAGCGGGCCGGAGGTGAACCACACCTCGCGCACCCCCAGCACGTCGGTGGCGACGCACTGGAACGGCACCGTCAGCTCCTCGAACGTGCGTGCCCGGAGCTGGGCCTCCAGAGCCCGGCGCAGGCCCTCGTTGTCGCTGATGGCCTCGCCCCGCCGGGCCAGCGCCACCGCCCCGGGCAGCAGGCCGCTCGGCATCAGGTCCTTGCCGTCGAGCTCGCGCCACAGCCGCTCCAGGCGCCCCACGCCGACGAGCGTCGGGTCCTCGGCCAGGGCGGCGCCGTTGATGGCGCCCACCGAGCAGCCGAGGACCAGGTCGGGGCGGATGTCGTGCTCGGCCAGCGCCCGCAGCATGCCGATCTGCAGCGCGCCCAGGTTGCCGCCGCCGGACAGTACGAAGGCCACCGGGCGGGGACCCCGCTCCGGCCGGCGCCGCTGCCGGAACCAGTCGCCGAGCGCGCCCACCGCTAGCCCCGGGCGCCCGCCAGCTCGACGGCCCGCCGGGCCAGGTCGGCCATCTCGGCCGGGTGCGACAGGTGGGCGCCGTGGTCCGCGCCCTCGATGACCGCCAGCTCGGCCCGGGGGGCCGTGCGGGCCAGTTCGTCGGTGGCCCGCACATGGTGGCGGCTGGTCTCGGACCCGAAGGCCGCCACCACCGGCACCGTCACCGCCTCGGCCCGGTAGGGCACGGGGGCGGGCGGGCGCACCGACCGCATCTCGGCGATGAGGGCCGGCCCCTCGGCCCGCCGCTCGGCCCGCATCGCGGCCGGCAGCCGGTCCCACACCTCGTCGCCCACCATGCGGCGCAGGAACCACTCGGCCGCGTCGGCCGCCGCCACCTCCTCGCCGGCGCCGTCGGCCGCGGCCACGCGGTCGAGGGCCTGGAGGCCGGCGGTGGTGCCCGGCCACCAGCTCTCCCACATCTGGGGCGCCTCGTAGGCCACCACCGCGCCCACCAGCTCGGGCCGGCGCTCGGCCAGCGCCAGGGACACGACGCCGCCGAAGCTGTGGCCCACCAGCACCGCTGGGCGGCCGGCCAGCAGCCCCGCCAGGTCGTCGACCTGCTGGTCGAACGAGACGGGCGCGCCGGCGCCCAGCGAGCGGCCGTAGCCCCGCCGGTCGTAGCGGATGACCCGGTGGTCGCCCTGCAGCGCCCGCCGCAACCGCAGCATGCCGCCCGAGCGGTCCATCGACCCGTGGACGAGGACGACCAGCGGCCCCTCGCCCAGCTCCTGGGCCCACACCCCGGACTCGGTCGGCCTGCTGTCCCGGACGGTCATCGCCACCGGCCTACTCGACCCCGACGACCCGCAGCACATCGGTGGTGCGGGTGGTGGCGTCGGGGGCGCCGGCCAGGACGGCGATGGTGTCGCCGTGCCGGATCAGGCCTGCCTCCACCGCCGCCTCGACCACGCACCAGACCATCTCGTCGGTGGTCTCGTACTCGGCCACCACCAGCGGCTCGACGCCCCACGACAGCGACAGCTGGCGGGCGGTGGCGGCCGACGGGCTGGCGCCGATCAGCCGGCACCGGGGCCGCAGAGCCGCCATGGCCAGGGCGGTGGGACCGGCCCGGGTGCAGCACACGATGGCGGCCAGGCCCAGCTCGTCGGCGGCCCGCAGGGCGGCGTGGGCCATCGCCACCGTGACCGCCTTGGTCGACGGCACCCGCCGCTGCACCAGCCCCCGGTCGTAGCGGAGCCCGTGGTCGTCGTGCTGCTCGGCCCGGGTGGCGATGCGGGCCATGGTCCGCACCACCAGGGCCGGGTCGTGGCCGATGGCGGTCTCGGCCGACAGCATCAGGGCGTCGGTGCCGTCGCCGACGGCGTTGGCCACGTCGGTGGCCTCGGCCCGGGTGGGGCTGGGCGCCGACACCATCGACTCGAGCATCTGGGTGGCCGTGACCACCGGGATGCCCCGGGCGCCGCACGCCCGGATGATCTGTTTCTGCAGGTGGGGCACGTCCTCGATGGGCAGGTCGATGCCCAGGTCGCCCCGGGCCACCATGACCCCGTCGGCCGCCACCAGGAGGTCGTCGAGGTGGTCGACCGCCGCCCGGGTCTCGATCTTGGCCATGAGCCGGGGGCCGTCGGGGCCGAGGGCGTCGCGCACCCGCTCGAGCTCGTCGGGCGTGCGCACGAACGACACCGCCACCCAGTCGGCCTCCCGGCCCACCTCGGCGATGAGCCGCAGGTCGTCGTCGGTGGGCACCGGGGGCAGCCAGGTGTCGGTGGGCAGGTGGGCGCCGGGCCGGCCCTGCAGCCGGCCGCCGCTGCGCACCACCGCCCGGGCCTCGTCGGGGGTCACGGCCGTGACCTCGATCTCGACGGTGCCGTCGCCCACCACCACGACGTCGCCCGGCCGGACCACCGAGCACAGGCGGGGTTCGTCGATCACGATGCGCGTGCTGTCGCTCGGCCCGTCGCCCGGGGCCAGCACCACCTCGTCGCCCTCGGCCAGGAACGCCCCGCCCTCGGGGAACGGCCCGGTGCGGACCTTGGGGCCGGGCAGGTCGGCCAGGACGCCCACCGTGCGGCCCCGGCGCCGGGCCAGGTCCCGAACCAGGTCGATGCGGGCCTTGTGCTCGGCCGCCGTGCCGTGGGCCAGGCCCAGGCGGACGACGTCGACGCCGGCGTCGAGCAGGGCGACCAGCACCTCGGGCGGGTCGGAGGCCGGGCCGAGGGTGGCGACGATCTTGGTGCGACGCATGGGACGGTTCCGCCTGGTCCTGTCAGTCGACCCGCCGCCGCAGGGGGTGGGCGTCGGGCACCTCGATGAGCGCGATGCGGACGCCGTCGGGGTCCGCCACCCAACACTCGCGCAGACCCCAGGGCTCGTCGACCGGCCCGGACAGCACGTCGACGCCGGCGGCGGCCAGGCGGGCGTGCTCGGCGTCGACGTCGGGCACCTGCAGCCACAGCGCGGCGCCGGTGCCGGGCACCGGACTACCCCCGCTCACCAGCTCGAGGAACCCGCCGCCGAGGAAGAACACCACGCCGGTGACCCGGCCGCCGGTGCCGTACTCGCGGTAGACGCGCAGCCCCAGCACGTCGCGGTACCAGGCCCGGCCGGCGTCGAAGTCGGACGGCCGGTGCAGGATGCGGCTCGACAGCACCTCCACGCCCGGCACGGTAGCGAGCCGGGGGCCTCCCGCCGTTCCCTCTAGGGTGGCGGCTCCGATGGAACTGCTGCTCATCCGCCACGCCCGCCCGGAGCGGGTCGAGAGCGTCGAGGGCCCCGCGGACCCGCCGCTGTCGGCCCTCGGCCGCCGCCAGACCGCGGCGCTGGCCGACTGGCTGGCGGCCGGCGCCCGCGACGAGCCGATCGACGCCGTCGTCACCAGCCCGCTCCGCCGGGCCCGGGAGACGGCCGAGCCGCTGGCGGCGGCGCTGGGCCTGCCCGCCCCCGAGGCCGACGCCGCGCTGGCCGAGTACGACGCCGACGCCCTCGCGTACATCCCCGTCGAGGAGCTGAAGGCGGCCGGCGACCCCCGCTGGATGGAGCTGCCCGCCGACATCGCCGGCTTCCAGGAGCGGGTCATGGCCGGGGTGGCGCGGGTGGTGGCCGCGCACCCGTCGCGCCGCATCGCCCTCGTGTGCCACGGCGGGGTCGTCAACGTGATCGTCGCGGCCGTGCTGGGGCTGGGGCCCCGCATGCTGTTCCTGCCCGGCTACACGAGCGTCAGCCGGGTGCTGGTGGCCTCGACCGGCGAGCGGTCGCTGGCCTCGCTCAACGAGACCGGCCACCTGCGGGCGGCCGGCGTCCCCCCGGTCGAGCTGTGATCAGCCGTCGCCGCCGAAGTCGTACCAGGGGCGGTCGAAGGCGACGAACCCCTGGCTGGGCTCGGTGTAGTCGCACACCCCGGTGGGGAAGGTGGCGGCCAGCCGGTCGGCCTGGGCGGCGCTGAGCTCGACCGGGTAGTCGTCGAGCGCGTCGGCGACCGGCTGCAGGGCGCACTTGAGGATGTCGCCCGACCGAGGCGCGCCGGCGGCCATGCGGGGCTCCTCGTGGATCGGGAAGGCGGCCACGCAGGCGGGGTCGTCGTTGGCGTCGGCCCCGACGATCTCGGGCTGGCCGGCGGGCTGGCACCGGGATTGGGCGGCGTCGGGCTTGGTGGCGGCCAGCGCGCGCCGCCAGCCGCCGCCGTCGTCGGCCCGGCGGGCCTCGGCTGCGGTCAGCCATTCGTCGAGGGCCAGGGTGGGCTCGATGGCGAAGTCGCCGAGCGCGCCGGTCAGGGTGTCGATGAGGCTGGCGCCCGGCGGCAGGCCGATCGACCACAGCGACACCGTGGCGGGCCAGGATCCGTCGTCGCCCGCCAGCCGGTCGAGGATGGAGAACGACCGCACCCGGTCGTGGATGTCGCCCAGCGGGTCGGTGTACACGTTGACCAGGATGATCGGGGTGTCGGGCACGCCGCCCCAGGGGCCCGTGACCCGGCCGGTGCCGTAGGCCCGCCGCGGCAGGTCGGGATCCACCACCGATCGCCGTGGCATCGGCTGGCCGTCGTCGTCGAAGCCGCCGACGGCGCCGTTGAGGTCGAGGAACTGGTCGGCCGTGATCGTGCCGGCCCCCAGGGCGTCGAGACCGTACTGCACGCCCTCGTTGTCGTAGCCCGGCCGGGCGAAGCCGGTGTCGGGGTCGCGCCCGGTGACGGCGACATTGGACTCCCACACCGTGCACCTCCAGCCGTCGGGGTTGGTGGCCGGGTCGTAGATCTCGTCCGCCGGGATGGTGGGGAACGGCAGGTCCCCCGGGGCGCCGAACGACGAGAAGTCGGTCCGGCACCCCTTGGCCGGGTCGATGCCGGTGGCGAAGGTGGCGTCCCACAGCCGGCAGGTGTCGGCGGTGGCGTGGCCGTTGATCGCCGCCCGCTGGTCGGGCGAGAGCGCGCTGCCGGCCGGGGTGGCGTAGTAGTTCGTGAGGAGCGCGCAGTCGAACACGCCGCCCGAGACCGACAGGGCGTCGGGGAAGGGCACGGTGGGGGCGATGCCGTCGAGCAGGCCCGGGTAGTCCTGGGCGATGAGCAGCTGCTGGATCGCGCCGCCCGAGCCGCCCTCGCCGATGGTGTGGACGGGGCGCCGGCCGTAGGCCTCGATCACCCGCTCCTTGACCATCGACACGGTCTCGGCCGAGATCACGTCGTTGCAGAGCACCTGGAAGGTGTTGAAGGTGGCGGTGGCCATCACGTAGCCCTTGGCCAGCAGGTCGGTCGCCGGCGGGTCGAGCAGGGTGAAGCCCTGGGTGAACGACGCCCCGCACCCGCCGCCGAACCGGTAGACCAGCCGGTCGTTCCACGCGCTCGGATCGACGGTGGCGCCCGAGGGGTCGGGCGCAGGGTCGAGGCCGGTGATGGTGTAGACGGCCCGGTCGCGGGTGCCGGTCTCGGTGCGGATGACGAAGGGCACCTGGCCGGCCGGGCTGTCGACGGTGGCCGTGTCGGCCGGCGGGGCCGTGGGGTCGGCCAGGTCGTGGCGCTGGCCGGCGCCGTCGACGTACTGCCAGGTGACCCGGGTCGGCGCCGCGCAGCCGGCGTCGGGAGTCGAG
>DASXRH010000720.1:0-3654 GCA_036506715.1 Acidimicrobiales bacterium | reverse complement strand
CCCGCACCGTCGTCCCCCGCCGCTACGACCTGACGCTGGAACCCGACCTCGCCGCCGCCACCTTCGCCGGCGAGGAGACCGTGGTGGTCGAGGTGGCCGAACCGACGGCCGAGGTGGTGCTCAACGCCGTCGAGCTCGAGATCGACGAGGCCACTGCCGAGGTCGCCGGGGCCGACGGCCCGCTGGTCGCCGCCGTGGCCCTCGACGCCGGGGCCGAGCGGGCCACCCTCACCTTCGACCGCCCGCTCCCGGCCGGCGAGGCCCGGCTCCACCTGCGGTTCCGGGGCGTGCTCAACGACAAGCTCGTGGGCTTCTACCGCTCGACCTTCACCGACGAGTCGGGGGCCGAGCGGGTGCTGGCCACCACCCAGATGGAGGCCACCGACGCCCGCCGGGCGTTCCCGTGCTGGGACGAGCCCGACGCCAAGGCCGTGTTCGGCGTCACGCTGGTGGTGCCCGACGACCAGCTGGCGCTGTCCAACGCCGGCGAGCTCGAGCGCAGCCCGGCCGGACCGGGCAAGGTGGCGGTCCGCTTCGCCGACACCATGCCCATGTCCACGTACCTGGTGGCCTTCGTGGTCGGCCCGCTGGAGGCCACCGACCCGGTCGACGTCGACGGCAAGCCGCTGCGGGTCGTCTACCCGCCGGGCAAGGGCCACCTGGCGGCGTTCGCGCTGGACGTGGGGGCGTTCGCGCTGCGCTACTTCCGCGACTGGTTCGACGTCGTCTACCCGGGCGACAAGCTCGACCTGGTGGCCATCCCCGACTTCGCCTTCGGGGCCATGGAGAACCTGGGCTGCGTCACCTTCCGCGAGCGCTACGTGCTGGTCGACCCGGCCACCGCCACCCAGGCCGAGCTGCAGGCCGTGGTCGACGTCATCGCCCATGAGATCGCCCACATGTGGTTCGGCGACCTGGTGACGATGAAGTGGTGGAACGGCATCTGGCTCAACGAGGCCTTCGCCACCTTCATGGAGGTGACCTGCACCGACGCCTTCCGGCCCGAGTGGGACCGGTGGGTCGACTTCGGGCTGTCCCGCTCGGCCGCCTACGACACCGACGCCCTGGCCACCACCCGCCCCATCGAGTACCCGGTGGTGTCGCCTGCCGACGCCGACGGCATGTTCGACGTGCTCACCTACGAGAAGGGCGCGTCGGTGGTGCGCATGCTCGAGCAGTACCTGGGGGCCGACCGGTTCCGCGACGGCATCCGCCGCTACATGGCCCGGCACCAGTACGGCAACACCGAGACGTCCGACCTGTGGTCGGCCCTCGAGGCCGAGACCGGCGAGCCGGTGACCCGCATCGCCGAGAGCTGGATCTTCCAGGGCGGCTTCCCCGAGGTCACGGTCGAACCCGACGGCGGGGGCGGAGGCGTGCGGCTGTCGCAGCGCCGGTTCCGCTACGACGGCGGCGACGACGGCGAGCGCTGGGCCGTCCCGGTGGTGGTCGAGCGGGCGGGCGGCAACGGCGCCGCGCCGGCCGGACCCGAGCGCGTGCTGCTCGACGGCGACGCCGCCACGCTGGCCGGCGCGGGCGCCGGCGACGGCTGGGTCAAGGCCAACGCCGGGGCCCACGGCTTCTACCGGGTGCGCTACGCCGGACCCCTGCTCGACGCGCTGGTCGGTCACCTCGACGACCTGGCGCCCCTCGAGCGCTACGCCCTGGTCGACGACGCCCTGGCCGCCGTGCTGGCGGGCACGATGGCGGCCGCCGACTTCGTGGCCCTGGCCGAGCGGTTCGTGGGCGAGCGCGACCTGTCGGTGTGGCAGCGGCTGGTGGGCGGGCACACCACCGTCGACCGGCTGGTCGAGGGCGACGCAGCCGCCGCGCTCCACGCCAGGGTGGCGGCGCTCATCGGCCCGGCCCGCGCCGAGCTGGGCCCCGAGGCCGCCGCGGGCGACAGCGACCGCACCCGCACGCTGCGGGGTCTGCTGCTGCAGGCGGCCGCCCTGCTGGCCGACGACGAGGCCGCCCGGCGACGGGCCCGCGACCTGCTCGACCGGTTCCTGGCCGATCCGTCCGGCGTCGACCCCAGCCTGGCCTCGCCGGCGCTGGTGGTGGCGGCGACGCTCGGTGACGCCGGGCTGCACGAGCGCATCGCCGACGGCTTCCGCTCGACCCCCAACCCCCAGGACCGCGAGCGGCTGCTGGTGGCGCTGTCGCGCTTCCGGGACCCCGACGCGTTCGCCCGCACGCTCGACCTCAGCCTGTCCGGCGACGTACGCAGCCAGGACGCCCCCTACCTCCTGCGGGAGGCCATCGCCAACCGCGAGAACGGCACCCCCGCCTGGGCGTTCGTCACCGGCCACTGGGACGCGATCGAGGCGCGGTTCCCCGCCAACAGCCTGTCCCGACTGGTGGGCGGCGTCCGGTCCTTCGGCGACCGGGCGCTGGCCGACGACGCCGCCACCTTCCTGGAGGCCCACCCGATCCCCCAGGGCGAGCTGCAGGTCCGGCAGCACGTCGAGCGGATGTGGGTCACGGTGGCGCTCACCGAGCGCGAGGCCGGGCGGCTGGCGGTCACGCTGAGCGGCTGACCGCCAGCCGGCCGCGTCTTGCGCCGGGTAGGGCCCGGCGACCACGATGGGCCGGCCCCGTGGGCGCTGAGGACTCGCGGGACCGACACACGCACCTGATGAACCACCCGCCGCTCGAGATACCCCGCCTCCGTGCGATGGCGCGCCACGCCGTCCCCAACCTGGTGGAGGCGAGCATCATCCCCCTGGCGGTGTTCTACGGCGCCCTGTGGCTGGTGGGCGTGTGGGGAGGGCTGGTGGCCGCGCTGGTGTGGTCGTACACGGCCGTGGGCCGCCGCCTGCTGACCGGCAAGCCGGTCCCGGGCCTGCTGGCGCTCGGAGCGGCCGGGCTCACCGCCCGCACGGCGGTCGCCGCCCTGTCGGGCAGCGTGTTCGTCTACTTCCTGCAGCCGACGCTGACCACGGTGGTGGTGGCGGGCGTCTTCCTGCTGTCGGTGCCGGCCGGGCGGCCGCTGGCCGAGCGGCTGGCCGGCGACTTCTGCCCGCTGCCGGCCACGTTCCTGGCCAGCCCGCCGGTGCGGCGGTTCTTCGCCCGCATCACGGTGCTGTGGGCGCTCGTCCAGCTGACCAACGCGGCGGTGAGCGTGTGGCTGCTGGTGACGCAGCCGGTGGCAACTTACGTGCTGGCCCGGGCCGTGCTGTCGTGGGCGCTGACCGGGGGCGCCATCCTGGCCTCGACGCTGTACTTCCGGCGCTCGATGCGCCACAACGGCATCCCGGTCCACTGGAGGGCCGGCGCGGATGCCGCGTGACAACCGGCCGCTGACCCTGCACACCGCCGACGGGTTGGCGCTGGCGGCCGAGGTGTGGCCGGCCCCCGAGGCGGGGGCGTCGGGCGCGGTGGTGGTGCTGGTCCACGGGTTCACCGCCCACCGTCGCGACCCGTCGGTGCTGGCGATGGCCCACGCGCTGCGGGCGGCGGGCCACACCGTGGTGGCCTACGACATGCGGGGCCACGGCGAGTCCGAGGGGCTCTGCACGCTCGGCGACCGCGAGCGCCACGACGTGGCCGCCGCCGTCGCCGCCGCCCGCGACCTGGCGCCCCGTGTGGTGCTGGTCGGCGCGTCCCTGGGGGCCGTGGCCGTCCTGCGCTATGCGGTGGACGACGACGACC
>DASXRH010000719.1:0-3782 GCA_036506715.1 Acidimicrobiales bacterium | reverse complement strand
TGCTGCTGGTGGCCGACGTGGCCGACCCGCCCATCGCCGCGGAGCCCGACGGCCGGGCCGCGGGCGTCGTGCTCGAGGCCAACCTCGACGTCGGCCGGGGTCCCGTGGCCTCGGTCCTGGTGCGGCGGGGCACGCTGCGGGTCGGCGACCCGCTGGTGGCCGGCGCCGCCTGGGGCCGGGTGCGGGCGCTCCTCAACGACCGCGGCGAGACCGTGCGCGAGGCGGGCCCCTCCACACCGGTGCAGGTGCTCGGCCTCAACGAGGTGGCCGATGCCGGCGACCAGTTCGTCATCGCCCCCGACGAGAAGCTGGCCCGCACCGCCGCCGAGACCCGCGAGCACTGGCAGCGGGTCGCCAGCCTCGGCCGTGAGGCCGCGGTGACCAGCGGCGGCGCCAGGCTCGAGGACATCTTCGAGCAGATCCAGCAGGGCGAGGTCGCCACGCTGAACCTGGTGCTCAAGGCCGACGTGACCGGCTCGCTCGAGGCGCTCACCGAGGCCCTGCGCAAGCTCGAGCGCGACGAGGTGAAGCTGTCGTTCGTCCAGCGGGGCGTGGGCGGCATCACCAAGAGCGACGTGCAGCTGGCGGCGGCGTCCAACGCCACCATCATCGGCTTCAACGTCCGCCCCGACCGCAGCTCGCGCGAGCTGGCCGCGGCCGAGGACGTCGAGATCCGCACGTACGAGATCATCTACCAGGTCCTCGAGGACATCGAGAACGCCCTGGTCGGCCTGCTCCAGCCCGAGTACGAGGAAGTGGTCACCGGCGAGGCCGAGGTCCGCGAGATCTTCTCGGTGCCCCGGGTCGGCAAGGTGGCCGGCTGCTACGTCACCAACGGCACCATCACCCGCGGGTCGAAGGTGCGGTTCCTGCGGGACGGCACGGTCATCTGGAAGGGCACGATCACCTCGCTCAAGCGGTTCAAGGAAGACGCCCGCGAGGTGCAGTCCGGCTTCGAGTGCGGCATCGGCCTCTCCGACTTCCAGGACCTGCACCAGGGTGACGTCATCGAGACCTTCGAGGAGCGGGAGATCCCGCGCACCTAGCGCTCTACGCTGGACCGGTGTACGCGGCGGCCCTGCGCATCGAGCTGTACCTCCGCGAGTGCCGGTCGCTGAAGGCCAAGCGCGCGGTGGTGCGGCCCATCATCGAGGGCCTCTACAAGCGGCACCGGGTCTCGGTGTCCGAGGTGGGGCACCACGACGCCTGGCACCGGGCCACGCTCGGGGTCGCCGCCGTGGCGCCCTCGCAATCGCACCTCGGCGAGGTGCTCGACGACGTCGAGCGGTTCGTGTGGTCGTTCCCCGAGGTCGAGGTGCTGCGCATCGACCGCCTGTGGATCGAGGAGGAGGAGCACTCATGACCAAGCGCTCGACCGGGACCGCCCGCGACTTCCCGCGCACGGCCCGTCTCAACCACCTCGTCCACGAGATCGTCGCCGAGGAGATCGAGCGGTTCGAGGACGACCGCCTCGGGTTCTTCACGGTGGTGTCGGTCGAGGTCGAGCCCGACATGCGCCATGCCACCGTGTGGTACTCGAGCATGGGCGTCGACGACGAGGACGCGGTGGCCGACCTCGAGGCCGCGCTGGAGCAGCACCGGGCCCGGCTCCAGGCCGCCATCGGCCGCCAGGCCCGGCTCAAGCGCACCCCCGAGCTGGACTTTCGGCCCGACGTGGTGGTGCGCCAGGCCCAGCGGGTCGAGGACATACTGCGCGACATCGACGCCGGGGACACCTGAGTGGGGCGGCCCGACCGCCCGACAGGTCCCGACGGGGTGGCGGTGGTCGACAAGCAGGCCGGCTGGACGTCGCACGATGTGGTGGCCAAGGCCAGGGGCCTGCTCGGCACCCGCAAGGTGGGCCACTCGGGCACGCTCGACCCCGACGCCACCGGGGTGCTGGTGCTGGGCGTGGGCCGGGCCACCCGGCTGCTCACCTACCTGGCGGGCCTGCCCAAGCGCTACGAGGGCGAGGTGGTGCTCGGCACGGCCACCACCACGCTGGACGCGTCGGGCGAGGTGACCGGCACGTGGGACATGGCCGGCGTCGGGCTCGCCGACGTGCGGGTGGCGGCGGCCGGCCTCACGGGGGAGATCGACCAGGTGCCGCCGATGGTGTCGGCCAAGAAGATCGGCGGCCGGCGGCTGCACGAGCTGGCCCGGGAGGGCATGGAGGTCGAGCGGGCCCCGGTACGGGTGACGGTCGAGCGGTTCGCCGTGGGCGATCCGGTGGCGCCCGGGGTGTTCCCGATCGACGTGTGCTGCTCGTCGGGGACCTACATCCGGTCGCTGGCCGCCGACCTCGGCGCCGCGCTCGGCGGGGGTGCCCACCTGCGGGCGCTGCGGCGGCTGGCGGTCGGGCCCTTCGGCGCCGACGAGGCCGTGGCGCTGGACGACCTGGCGCCCGAGCGGCTGCTGCCGCCGGTCGAAGCGCTGCGGGGCCGCCCGCGGGCGGTCGTGGGGCCCGAGGTGGCGGCCCTGGTGGCCACCGGGCGGGTGTTCGAGCGGGCCGACCTGGGCGTGGGCGACGCGCCCGGCGACGACGGCCCCTGGGCGGTGGTGGACGGCGACGGCCGGCTGCTGGCGGTGTACGAGCCGTACCGGGGCACGACCGTGAAGCCCGGGGTGGTGGTGGCCGCCGGCTGACCGGGTTGCTTGCGATCGGTGAGGACCAGCCGCCTAGGGTCGGCCCGTGGACCCGTTCGCCCCCGCCCGGCTCGGCCCCGTCACGCTGCGCAACCGGATCGTCAAGGCGGCCACGTTCGAGGGCCTGACCCGCGACCACGTGGTCTCCGACCCGCTGATCGAGTTCCACCGGCGGGTGGCGGCCGGCGGCGTGGGGCTGACCACCGTGGCCTACTGCGCGGTCTCGCGCGAGGGGTGCGGCACGCCCAACGAGATGATCCTCACCCCCGAGACCGGCGAGGGCCTCGGGCGGCTGGCCGCCGCCGTCCACGCCGAGGGCGCCGCCGTCTCGGCCCAGATCGGCCACGCCGGCGCCGTGGCCGCCGGCACCGGCATCAAGGCCGTGTCGCCCTCGCCGGTGTTCAGCCCCCTGGCCATGCGCCGCACCAGGGCGGTCACCACCGACGAGATCGAGCGCATCGTCGACGACTTCGGGCGGGCCGCCGGCGTGGTGGTCGACGCCGGGTTCGACGCGGTCGAGGTCCACCTCGGCCACGGTTACCTGCCCAGCGAGTTCCTGAGCCCGCGGCTCAACCGCCGGACCGACGACTACGGCGGCTCGCTGGAGAACCGGGCCCGCTTCCCCCGGGCGGTGGTGGCGGCCGTGCGCCGGGCCGTGGGCGACAGGGCCGCCGTGGTGGCCAAGCTCAACATGGCCGACGGCGTCCGGGGCGGCCTCTGGCTGGACGAGAGCGTGGCGGTGGCCCGCCTGCTGGCGGCCGACGGCGGGCTCGACGCCATCGAGCTGACCGCCGGCAGCTCGCTGCAGAACCCGATGTACCTGTTCCGGGGGGAGGCGCCGGTGGCCGAGATGGCCCGGGCGATGCCCAAGGTGATCCGGCCCGCCTTCCGGCTCGTGGGGTCGCGGTTCCTGCGCGAGTACCCCTACGAGGAGGCGTACCTGCTGCCCTACGCCCGCCAGTTCCTGGCCGCCATCGACCTGCCGCTGATCCTCCTCGGCGGGATCAACCGGCTCGAGACCGTCACCGCCGCGCTCGACGAGGGCTTCGCGTTCGTGGCCATGGGCCGGGCCCTGCTGCGCGAGCCCGACCTGGTGAGCCGGTGGCAGGCGGGGGACACGCACGAGTCGCTGTGCG
>DASXRH010000718.1:0-2468 GCA_036506715.1 Acidimicrobiales bacterium | reverse complement strand
CTCGATCTGCGGGTCGGTCGCCCCGGCCCGGGCGGCCTCGAACAGCGCGTGCAGCGCCGGGCTCGGCGTGTGGTGGACGATCAGCAGCCGGGGCACCGCCCGCCGACGCTAGTGGGGCCCGGTGCGGTAGTCGCCGAACGGCTCGTCCCGCTCCGTGAGCGCGGCGACCAGGCCCTTGTCCTGGGCCTCGGCGATGAACGCCCGGAAGCTCGGCTGGTGGATGGCGAGCGAGCACAGCTCGGTGCCGGCCCGGATCGCCGCCCGCAGGCCCATGACGTCCATGGCCCGGTGCACCGTGCGCTTGTTGAGCTGGACGATGTCGGGCGGCACCTTGGCCACGCGCTCCGCCACGGCCAGCACCGCCTCGTCCAGCTCCCCGGGCGGGTAGGCCCGGTTGGCCCAGCCCAGGCGGGCGGCCTCGGCGCCCGAGATCGAGTCGCCGGTGATCATCATCTCCATGGCGGTGCGCATGCCCATGAACCAGGCGTGGAACTGCATGTCGGGCACGCCGAAGCGCACGGCGGGGTAGCCGATCTTGGCGTCGTCGGCCACGTAGACGAGGTCGCATCCGGTGGCCAGCTCGGATCCGCCGGCCAGGCAGTAGCCGTGGACCTGGGCGATGACCGGCTTGGCCAGGTCCCAGATCGACATCCACCCGTCGGTGACGTGGCGGGGCCACTGGCCCTCGCCGGCGGCCGTGAAGAACGGCAGCTCGGTGCCCTCGTTGCCGCCGCCCAGGTCGTAGCCGGCGGAGAAGCAGGTGCCGGCGCCGCGCACGATGGTGACCCGGACGGCGTCGTCGCGGTCGGCGGCGTGGAGGGCGTCGAACAGGGCGGCCCGCAGGGGGTTGAACAGGGCGTTGCGCTTCTCGGGCCGGTTGAGGGTGAGGCGGCGGACGCCGGGGGACGGCTCGTCCACCAGGACGAGCGGCTCGCCGGCGGCGTTGGTGACCGGGGCGGCGCCGTCGCCGTTGCCGCCGGTCACAGCCACTCGCCCACGGAGTTGAGCAGCGCCTCGTTGGGCTCGGCCGGCATCTCGGTGAGGGGGACGGCGATCTCGTCGACCGTGGGGCCGAACTCGGCGGCCAGCGGGGCGAGGGCGTCGAGGTCGAAGCCGTAGAGCTCGGCGGCGTTGCCGGCCAGCAGCCGCCGCAGCTCGGCCGGCTCGGTGTCGTGGAACAGGGCCCGGAGGTGCTCGCGGGTGAAGGGCGCGGTGCCCTCGTCGTGGGGGTAGTCGCTGCCCCACATGAACTTGTGGAGCCCGATCTCGTGGCGGGCGGCGGCGTCGGCGGGGCCGGGCTGGCTGACGCCCATCCACACGTTGCGGTCGAAGTACTCGGTGGCCGAGCGCTGGAGCTTGTGCTCGTCGCCGTAGCGGATCTCGCCGGTGGCGCCGGTGTCGCGGATGCGGGCGATGACCTTGTCGAGCCGCTTGAGGAGGGGCGGCACCCAGGAGCAGCCGCTCTCGGTCACGACGAACCGCAGCCGGGGGAAGCGCTCGAAGATGCCCGACAGGATGAACTGCACGAGCGGCCGCTGCGAGTAGAAGGGCACCTCGTTGATGTAGAGCAGCATCGACACGGGGTAGGGCCCGTAGTCGGGCACGCCGGTGCCGCCGTGCACGTTGATCGGCACCTCGAGGTCCTCGATCACCGCCCACAGCCGGTCGTAGACCGGGTCGTACAGCGGCTTGACCCAGGTGACGTCGGGGGAGGGGTTGGGCAGCAGCAGGCCGCCCCGCAGGTGGTGCTCCTTGATGAAGCGGACGTCCTCGATCGCGTCGTCGACGTCGTTGAGGAAGATCTGGCCGATGCCGGCCCGCCGCTCGGGGAACTCGCCGCACCAGTCGACGAGCCAGCGGTTGTGGGCCCGGATGCCGGCCAGGCGGTGCTCGTAGTCCTCGGGCTTCGGCGGCTGGGCGAACAGCACGAAGCTGGGGAAGAACGGGGGCACGGTGTTGGGGAACACGACCTCGCCCACGATGCCGTCGGCCTCCTGCTGGCCGTTGCGCATCTCGTTGTCCCAGTTGCGGTAGCGGCGGGTGTCGCCGAGGTCCCGGAACGGGTTCTTGTACTTGCCCCGCCAGGCGTCGAAGTCGTCGAGGAACCGGGGGTCGAGGTACTCCCGGTACTGCTTGTGGCTGCCCCCGGCATGGCAGTCGGCCGAGATGATCGTGTAGTGCTCGGCGGCGTCGTTCGGCTCGGTGACGGCGGTCATGGGACGCAGTCTATGTAGAACGCGTTCTCGTGGAGAGGGGTTCCTTGCGAACCATCGCCGGCCGTAGCGTGGCGGCCATGGCACCCACGCCGGCCGGACCCGTCCTGTTGGTCTGCGGCAGCCTGCGGGCGGGGTCGACCAACGCCGCCGTGCTGCGCACCGCGGCCGACATCGCCGCCGCCGGCGGCGTGGCCACCGACTGGTACGACGGCCTGGCCGGCCTGCCCGCCTTCAACCCCGACGACGACCACG
>DASXRH010000717.1:0-2458 GCA_036506715.1 Acidimicrobiales bacterium | reverse complement strand
CGATGGGGTGCTCGGTCAGGAGGCGCCGGGCGAAGCTGTGGAGGGTGCCGATCGCGGCGCTGTCGAGGTCGTCGAGCGCCCGCCGGCACCGGTCGGCCCGCTCGGTCGCCCCGCGGCGGCGGGCCTGGTCGAGCTCGTCGTCGAGGCGGCGGCGGATGCGGTCGCGCAACTCGGCCGCCGCCTTCTCGGTGAACGTGATGGCGGCGACGGCGTCGAGGCCGGCTGTGCCCGTGGTGACCAACCGCACCACCCGGTCGACCAGGGCCCGGGTCTTGCCGGACCCGGCCCCGGCCTCGACGAACAGGGTGGCGTCGAGCTCGTCGACCACGCGGTCGCGCGCCCGCTGGTCGGGCAGCCGGGCCAGGGTGGCGGTCACGACGGGCCTCCCGCGCCGGCGGGCACCGGCTCGGCCGGCTCGGCCGGCTCGGTGGGCTCGGTGGGCTCGACCAGCTCGGCGTAGGGGGCCACCGCCGGATCGTGGCGCTTGCGCTCCCACTGGCGGCGCAGCTCGGCCACGCCCATGCCGTCGGGGTCGCACCAGGGGCACACCACCCACGGCCGGAACTGGTCGTCGGGGTGGGGCGGGAACGCGCCCCGCTCGATGCCGTCGACGATGGTGCCGAGCGTGGTCACCACCCGGCCGAGCACGGCCTCGTCGACCTCGTAGCCCAGGCGGGCGAACCCGCCCCGCTCGGACACGAACCAGTACTGGGCGTCGACCCGGGCGTCGGGCCGACCGACGGCCGCCCGGGCCGCCTGGGCGTACACGACCAGCTGGAGCTTGGTGCCCCGGTCGTCGGGGTTGTCGGGACCGAGGCGCCGGTACTCGTCGGGCCGGCCGGTCTTGTAGTCGAGGACGACCAGGCGGCCGTCGGAGGTGGCGTCGATGCGATCGGCCGAGCCCCGGAACCGCAGGGTGCGGCCGTCCGCGAGCGTGATGCCGACCGGCGGGGCCGAGGCGTCGCGGCCGAAGGCGTACTCGGCGGCGATGGGGGTGGCCCGGGAGGCCCGGCGCTTGTCGGCGTCGTCGTCGAGGAACCGGTCGACCTGGGCCAGGATCTGGGACCGGTCACGGCGCCAGAACACGGGGCGGCCCGTCAGGCCCCGGTCGTGGTAGTCGTCGCACACCTGCTCGGTGATGCGCCGCAGCAGAACCCGGTCGTCGGCGGTCCACGGGTCGTCGGGGCCGGGCCGGCGCTCGGGCGGGCGGGCCAGGACGTCGACGATGAACCGCTCGAGGACGTCGTGGACCAGCGCCCCCCGGTCCATGGCCGACATGGCCAGCGCGGCCTCGGGGTCGTCCACCGGTTCGACGCCCAGCAGCCGGCGGCCGAAGTAGGCGAAGGGGCAGGCCGTCCACGACTCGAGCCGGGTCGAGGAGACGACGCCGTCGACGGGGGAGGGGAGCCCGACGCCGGCCAGGTTGCCGTCGAACCGGGTGAAGGCCTGGCCCCGGCGGGCCCGGATGACCTCGTCGCCGCGGGCCACCAGCGGGTCGGGGGCGGCGGACGCGCCGGCCCGCAGTCGGTACTCCTGCTCGGTGGCGGGGAAGGCGACGTGGCGGATGCCGTGGGCAAACGACGGCACCGTGTCGAGCCAGGGGGCCGGGCCGGCCTCGGGCGGGTGGGCGGCGCGGAGCGCGGAGGCCACGTCGAGCGCCCACCGGGAGGGGACCCGCTCGCTGGTGGCCCGCAGGTCGCCCCGGGGCAGGCAGAGCAGGTGGTGCTCGGCCGAGGCCAGGGCGGCCAGCAGGCGCCGGTGCTCGCGGCCGACCCGGTCGCGGCGCAGCGGCAGGTCGCCGCCGGTGCGGGCCCGCTCCGCGTCGGGGAGCAGGGAGTCGTCGCGCACCGGGGCCGGCAGCGTGCCCTCGGCCAGCCCGAGGACCACGACGAGGTCGAGGTCGAGGCCCACCGCGTAGGACAGCGGGCCCACCAGCACGCCCTCGCCGAACCGCCCGACCCGGCCGAGGTCGGCGTCGAGCTCGAGCTCGACCGTGCGGCGGAACACGTCGAGCGGCGGCGGGTCGTCGACCGGGTCGAGGCCGGCCAGGCGGTCGAGGGCGGCCTCGATGCGCTCGGCGGCCCGGACCTCGTCGGCCGGCCAGGCCCCGGTGAGGGGCGTGCCCCCGCCGACCTGGGCCAGCAGCGCCCGCAGCCACGCCACCCGGGCCGACCACGTCGCCGGCCGGGCCCGTGCCTCGCCGATGCCGTCGATGAGGGCCAGCACCCGGCGCCGGAGGTCGCGGGTGCGGTCGGCCTGGCGGCGGAGCGCAGTGGTGGCGCTGCCGCCGGCGACCGGCGCGTCGTCGCCGTCGGCGGGGTCGTCGGGGTCGGCCTGTGCAGCCTGTGTGGGCGGGAGCCCGTCGTCGCTGCCTGCGGCGACGCGCGGGCCGCCGGGTGACGCGGGTGGAGCGGGTTCGCCGGTGGCCGCTGCCGCCGCGGATGGGGCGGGGCGGGCC
>DASXRH010000716.1:0-2210 GCA_036506715.1 Acidimicrobiales bacterium | reverse complement strand
GGACGGCCGGCTGCGGTTCCTGCGCTGCCAGGCGTGCGGCTACTGGCTGCACCCACCGCTGCCCCGCTGCCCCCGGTGCGGCAGCCGCGACCTGGCCCCCGAGGCGGTGAGCGGCCGCGGCGAGGTCTGGTCGTACACCGTCAACCACCAGCCCTGGGACGGCGGGACCGAGCCCTACGTCATCGTGCTCGTCGCGCTGCCCGAGCAGGACGGCCTCCGCCTCACCAGCAACCTCGTCAACTGCCCGCCGGACGACGTGCGCATCGGCCTGCCCGTGCAGGTGACGTTCGAGCGGCACGACCTCGTCTGGTTCCCGCTGTTCGAGCCGGCATGACCGACTTCGAGCGCCGGTCGATCATCTCGGGCATCGGCCAGTCGGCCGTGGGGCGGCGGCTGGGCCGCACCGGGCTCGACCTCACGATCGACGCCGCCCTGGCCGCCATCGCCGACGCCGGGCTCACCCCGGCCGACATCGACGGCATCGCCACCTACCCGGGCGGGGGCGGCGGCGCCGGCGCCGGGTTCAGCGGGCCCGGCACCCCCGAGGTGCAGGACGCGCTGCGACTGGAGGTGAACTGGCACACCGGGGGCATCGAGGGGGCCGCCCAGCTGGCCGCCGTCGTCAACGCCGTGCTGGCCGTCGGGGCCGGCCTGGCCCGCCACGTGCTCGTGTACCGGACGGTGACGGAGTCGACCGAGCAGGGGGCGGGCGGCCGCCAGGGCATCGGCATCGGCGCGGGCGGGGGCGGCGGAGGTGGTGGGGTGCCCCGCATGGGCGGGGCGTTCCAGTGGAGCATCCCGTTCCGGGCCTACTCGGCGGCCAACTGGCTGGCCATGAACGCCCACCGCCACTTCCACGAGTTCGGCACCACGCCCGAGCAGCTGGCCATGATCGCGATCAACGCCCGCCGCAACGCCGTGCTCAACCCCCGGGCCGTCTACCGCGACCCGATGACGCTGGACGACTACTTCGCCTCCCGCATGGTCACGTCGCCCTTCCGCCTCTACGACTGCGACGCCCCGGTGGACGGGTCGACGGCCGTGATCGTGTCGGCGGCCGGGCACGCCGGGGCCGTCGACCACCCGGTGGCCCGGGTCGAGGCGGTGGGGACGGCGCTGCGGGGCCGGCCGTCGTGGGACCAGTTCGACGACATGACCACCATGGCCGCCCGCGACGCCGGCGCCCAGCTGTGGACCCGCACCGACCTGAAGCCGGCCGACGTCGACGTGGCCGAGCTGTACGACGGGTTCAGCTTCCTCGCCATGACCTGGCTGGAGGCGCTCGGGTTCTGCGGCAAGGGGGAGTCGGGCCCGTTCGTCCAGGGCGGGGACCGCATCGCGCTCGACGGCGAGCTGCCGCTCAACACCAACGGCGGCCAGCTGTCGGCGGGGCGGCTGCACGGCTTCGGGTTCGTGCACGAGGCGTGCCTCCAGCTGCGGGGCGAGGCCGGCGACCGCCAGGTGGCCGCCGTCGAGGTGGCGGCCGTGGGCAACGGCGGCGGCCCCATCGCCGGCGCCATGCTGCTGACCCGGGAGGGCTGAGGTGGCGGTGTTCGGCCTCGACGACCTCGTGGGGTGCCTGGCGCTGGCCGAGGTGGCGCCGGGTGAGGTCGAGGGCACCAACCTCGACATCGGCTACCGCCGGATCTTCGGCGGCCAGATCCTGGCGCAGGTGGTGGTGGCGGCGGCGGAGGCGTCGCCGGCCAAGTCGGTGAAGTCGCTCCACGTCCTGTTCCCGCGGGAGGGCCACGACGGCGTCCCGCTGCGCTACCGGGTGGACCGGCTCCAGGACGGTCGGACGTTCGGCACCACCGGGGTGGTGGCCCGCCAGGACGGCAAGGTGGTGGCGGCCTCGGTGGTGTCGCTGCACGGCGACGAGGACGGCCTGCACCGCAGCGACCCCCCGCCGGCCGTGGCCCCGCCGGCCGACGCGGCGGAGACCGACCTCGGCATGATCCCGTGGGAGACCCGCATCGTCGGCGGCGTCGACCTGGCCGACCGGGCCGAGGGCGAGCCCCGGCTCGCCTGGTGGGCCCGCACCCCGCCGCTCGGCGACGACCGCCGCCACCTCCACCAGGCCCTGCTGGCCTACGCCACCGACCTCACGCTGATCGGCACGGCCCTGCGCCCCTTCCCGGGCGTGTCGCAGGCCGATTCCACGGTCACGCTGCACACGGCGGTGACCAGCCACACGGTCTGGTTCCACCAGC